>JAPKFC010000078.1 GCA_028821785.1 Candidatus Poseidoniaceae archaeon
ACTCAGGCGGAAGCAGACAGATGGCATGCCGCTGCAAGTGATTTGAAGTTCAGTACGATGAACAAATTCATTCGAACCCTAGTCACCAACTCCATCAAAGACAAAGAGAGTAAACAAGAGGAGATTGAACAGCGAAACAGAGAGCGAATTGATGAGCTTGAACACGAGTTTGATCTCAAGAAAGCCGAAGTGGGCGAACGAGACAGAATCATTCGCTCGCTCAAAGATGAGGTTATGTCTTTGAGAAAGGAAGGTTACTCAGAAGAAACCATCAATTGGAAGAAAGGATTGGTTGCTGAATTCCAACACATCTTGAAGACCAATGGAAGAATGTCCAGGCATGTCTTTCTTGAGCATGTGCGCTCTAAGTATACTTTTGTTGGCCTAGGCAAGTTACTGATTGAGGTCGAACGGGAACTCACTCAATCAGGTCTCATCATCATTCACGAGGGAGGTGAGATTGAATGGAACCTCAGTTGATTGAATCACTTGATAATCTCATTAATGGATATAGGCTGGATTTGGAACTCCAGTCAAAATCTCACAGAACAATTAATTCCTATGTAAACAGTGTTCGATATCTCTCTCCAATGATGGAGGAACTCGGACTTGATTTTATTAGCATCGAAGTTGTTGGCTTGCAACGTTTACTCAGCCGAATCAAACAAACTGGAGTAAAACACTCTAGAATTGGCAACCTCTTCAGCGGATTCAACTCCTTCATTGACTTCCTGCAGTTTACCAAACGCAGGATAGACAACCCTGTTCCACCATTTAGAAAACGATATTTACAGCGATACAAAGGCTCGATTCAGAAGGTTCCAAGGCTGACACCAACCCTCCAGCAGATGCGTGAAATAATCTATAGTTCAAACACAGAGATGGAGAAAGCCATTCATTTACTTCTCGCCAAAACAGGCATTCGGAGAATGAGTTTACTTGCCTTGAAGGTCAGTGATATTGACTTGGTGAAAAAAACCATCCGCCTGAGTGACGAGGCGAAGGTCTCTAGCCTCATTCTTCCCATTGATTTTGAAACAGTAAACCAAATTGAGAATTGGTTGCATGAGCGCCAGTTTGAAACGAATCTTTCTGAAGAGGCGCTCTTCGTCAACAGCCGAGGAACTGCTCTGGCTAAGAATATGCTCGCAACCATCGTCAGAGAGGCAGGAATCCGCGTGGGCATTCATGACTCCGATGCTCCAAGAGATGCCATTGACCGGAGATTTTCACCGCATTGCTATCGACACTTCATGACGACTATGATGAGGAGGAACGGATGCCCCGAGAGAATAATTGCATATCTCCGAGGAGATGCAGAGAAGTCTATTCGTGATCATTACGACCATGTGGACTTTCAAGAGGTCGATCATCACTACAACGCCCACATCTGGAGGTTGAACTGATGGAGGCTGCTATTAATTCGGTCCATGGGTTGCTCAAAGCAGGATTAATTGAGCAGGCTACGGATTTGTTGACGGAGTTTTTTACCAAAGGAGGTGAATGGTTGATGACCATTGACTTTTCAACAATTTTCAACTCTGAATGTTTTCAACTTTTGAAAACCAATGGTTCAAAACAACCATCAATGGTTCAAATCAACCATCAATGGTTCACCAACCATTTACGGTCAAAGGAGGGCGTCTGATGGGTATTGAGCGCCTCCCTGGAGCCAAAAAGAAGCTCAAAGCGACTCGTAGCGGTCGTAATCAACCGTTTGCGGTTCGTTTGACGCCTCATGGAAGTAAAACGCATGTTCGTATTGGAACAATGAACGCTGAATGCAGCGGAATTTCTTTCGCAGAGTCTGCAAACGGAATGATTTTCTTCGATTACGAACAATTGTTAGCCCGCAGAGAGATTGGAGACGGAACTAGTCTGATTCGGGTAAGTGAAGAAGATGCTTCAAAACTTCAACTAATGATTGAACAAGAAATTACCAGACATCCACGCCTTGCCAAGAGAAAAGCGAGGAGAAAGCAAACAAATGTTGAAGCGAAGATATCAGAGCATGAAGTGAAGGAACTTCGAAAGGAGAATCAGAAGATGCGCCGCCAGATTAACAATGACGCAGGCACATTGATTGAGTTACAACTTGCGGGAATTGTACCACTTGGGGAAAAACCACCCTTCCCCTTCAAGCATATTCAGCAGATGAAGTATGGATGCGATTGGTTATCGATGGACTTCAGTGGAAGCACATTGCATCTCTATTTCATTGAATCCAATTTGAGCCGAAATGGGAGAAAACCAACTCTCAACGACAATGAAATGAGGCTCAGGAAAGCAATATTGGGAAGGAAAGTCATTACGCACTACACGCACCATTGGGTTGATCAAGACGGAAAAATACGCTGGGATTGATCAGCATCCACTCCAACCCCCTTTGGCAGAGGGGGCCCTTTGCTTGAGTCCCTCGCTATCAAACCTGCTGAGAATTACCGACTTCACTCCACCTTGAAGCAACCTTAACCATCATAAATTGTCAATGATGCCACTAACATATGACGAAATGGGAATATACCAATTTGACTGTGCAGGATTCGCCAAGTCCTATAACACTTAACGAATTGGGAAGAAAGGATGGGAATTAGTAACGGTGTTTCAAAACCCGGGGCTATTCAGTTTTCTACTTCAAAAACCATGGACAGCACCACAAGACCATTACCAAGTTGATTGAAGTGATAACGGTTGGACTCTGGTTATATTAATTTTAAGAGGGGATTGTATGAAACTTGAGGTTTGTTTGTTAGAGATGATCGATGTGTCAGTAGAGTTCGATGGGCACTCTGAAAATTTTAATCACCCTTTCGCAATATATAGCACAAATAATAAATCATTAAAAAATCTTGTAACATTTACTCAGAAATATCACAAAATGCATGAATTTATTCCAACACTATGGATTTTCAGTGGAATAATAATTGGTTCAATGACTGTTGCACTTATTATATGCGTTGACCTCGTTCGTAATAACTTTGCAACACAAATCCCTTCATCGTTCCTCATTGGTTTTTCATGGTTAATTATGATTATAATTATAGTACCTTTTAGAAAAACACTATATAATGAGGTGTTCTATCTCCTTTTTTCTAAAAATAAAGGAAATAAATCAAAGAGCGAAATTCATCTCTTTGGAAAGAGAAGCATAAATAAACATGTAAAGTTGATTTCTATTTTGTACGATGATTTAATATATTTTATTTATTTGCCGAAAAAAGAAACGATAAGTAATAATAAAAATTTTATTCGATCTCTAAATCGTCTTAAATCTCACTCTATCTCTCGTGAGAAGGTCACATTATTATTTTCAAATCCTAAAAAGTTATTTAAAATTGTTTTGAAGAAATAGGGCATTGTCAAGGTGATGATTGATATGGTCAATCACGGATTAGCAAAGAAATGCTTTGAACACACCAATAAAGAGCAAAACACAAGATTTATCATCTATTTTAACACTCACAGTAACAATAATATCATATTTAATATTAATGTGAACTGATCATAGATCTGATTGAATCTGGCAATTCTTTGAAATTCGGTTCAAACTTCTTAAATAGTCAAGATGGTACAGAATATTCAGTTGACATGACAGGTCGAGGCTTAAATGTCAAAGAATTGTGAGGGTCGAATATGATAAAAACTAAATTACTAGTTACAATCATTATGCTCATGTTTTTAACAGGATGTCTAGGTATGTGCACTGACACGCTTTCTTTTGAGTATTTAGGACAAGCAACTTTCGATAAGCAAACGAAAACTAATGCAACTGACGACCATTTCTTCGAATTGCACACAAATTTAGCAGTAAATCACACATATGCTGTGAATTTTACCAACGGCGAAGGAGTAGAAGTACAAGGATATGAATTGACAGAGATGTATCTCTATATTGAAACTGAGCGTCGTGTTTATTACGACTGTAGTGCGGAAGCATCAAGTTTATGTTTGGTGGTTGAAGAAATAGAAGATGGTTATTGGGAAATTGGTGAAGTCTTAACGATTAGAGAAAACAATGAGAATATTTGGCATGATGGAATTGAAGATGATTTATGGATTTTGGGTTACTTCCCTGCAGGCTATGGTCCCGAAAGTGGTTTTTCTTGCAGTAAAGGTAGAGACTGCTCCTTTTCATCCTCAATAGAAAATACAATATGTGAAGATTAATACAATTCTCACAACCTTGAATCGAATAAAGAACACCTCAGCCATGCAAACCATAGCGGTAACACAAGCTCTGGTTTCTTCGGAACTGGAAAAAAGTCTTGGTTCTACTCGAGTAAACTTGTTCTGAATAGGTGATGGTCATTTTGACGTCAATCTGATGCAGGTCTTCCGGTACGAGCATTTTGTTTAGATAATATGCCCTTAGTAAAACCCCTGTGAACACTTACTTTGAATACCTGGGTGTTGAGGATTTTGGATTTGTTCAAATCGAAATCTTCACCAATAACACTTGTCCTGATGCTAAGTTCACCTGAATATACAGACTGGTTCCATGACTAAATAGCCACCAACTAGTTGCTACTACTGAATCACTACCATAGAAGCCATCAATAATATTCGCCCCTTCCGGTGTTCCATCTGAAACCCATCCTGAGATGTTGCTGTTTGTCGACTGATTTGCTCTAAAATATAGTGAAGTTCCGAAATTCAAATAATCACTCCCACAGTTATGGCCAGAATATGTAGAAGAACTGGTGCTGTTAACCATCACCGTGCCTGTTTCTGTTCCATCGCTTTTCCATAATTGGCAACCATTTATTCCATCATCCGCTTCGAAATACAAAACATTGTCCACGACTATGAGTTGGCTAGGAGAACTGCTACCTGAGCCTGAATTGATATCCTTGACCATCACCGTACCTGTTTCTGTTCCATCACTCGTCCACAATTCATACCCGTTGGTTTCATCAAATGCTACGAAATAGAGGTCACCAAAGGCTGTGAGATACTGCATATTACTGCCGCCAGCTCCGCTGTTGATATCCTTGATCATCATCGTGCCAGATTCTGTTCCATCGCTTCTCCACAATTCTTTAGCGTGGGTTCCGTCAGACGCTCGGAAATAGAGTGTATTGCCAACGACTGTGATGTTTGTGGGTGTGCTTGAAGAGTACGATGGGTAGATATCCTTGACCATCACTGTGCCTGTTTCTGTTCCATCACTCTTCCATAATTCGTTCCCCGCGGCACCTGTCCATGCACTGAAAAAGAGATTATTGCCAAAGACTATCAATTCGGAGCCACCATAAGAACCGTACCCTCCCATGTTGATATCCTTGACCATTACTGTGCCTGATTCTGTTCCATCGCTCTTCCATAATTCGGCTCCGTGAGTATAATCGTCGGCCCAGAAATAAATCATATTGCCCATTGCAACAGGATCGTTTGGACCTGTGGTGACCATGCTGCGTCCATGAGGATGAATGTCTTTCAACATCATTGTGCCTGATTCTGTTCCATCGGTTCTCCATAATTCTGTTCCGTTGGTTCCATCATCCTCAAAGAAATACAAAATATCTCCTGAAAAAGTATTCACTTTGGTCATTCCGCAATTCTCACAA
>JAPKFC010000031.1 GCA_028821785.1 Candidatus Poseidoniaceae archaeon
TCAGAACTAGCATCGATTATTGGAGAACCATCTATTGATGCTGGTGGCCATGAAACAAAAGATGTTGAATGTCCTGCTACTGAAGTGCCACCACCTTTCCAAGTAATGGTGACGGAATCTGAAGAGGGATTTGTAATTGCCAACTCACCTGATAGCGCCGGCGTGTTAAACTCATGTCCTAGCAATGCACCATTATTAGATGGCCATGAAGTTGCTCCGATTCCCCCATCAACATTGGTGCGTAATAGTAAACGGGAATTGGTACTTGTCGAAACATGAATCACCTCGGGTGTTAGCAAATCGATAGTGTGAGTTGATGTAACTGCTACACGAGATGAACCGCTCGGTAGGGCGTAACTGGTAGTAGTTTCAATATTGCCAGAAATTCTAATTTGGTTTGCAACATCACTAACAACATGGATTTGTGATTGCCCTGCTGGTAATGGAATTGACCAAGAACGCCCTGTATTGTCTACGGGTGATGCATCATTTGCTGATACGATAGTTGCCCCACCATCTCCCTTGGAGAATATGAGTGATAGTTGATGTGAAGATTTCAAGGTCATTTCTCCACTATTTCGTAAATCTAAGGAATGAGATTCATCAAGTGCTAATGAGAGTTCTTGCTTAGTGTCATTTTGGTAAATATCAATATCGATTGGACCCAATGGAATCGCTAGACCCGGTGCGGCAGAAAAGAGTGCTTCATCGACCCAACTTGGTATCGAATAAATGTAAGGATTCAAAGGCCCAAGTCTAAGGTCATCAATACAAATTGATTTTACTTCGCTTTCCGAATGGCGGATCTCAATGGTGTCATCAAAATCTAATGCTCCTCTCATTCGCAATGTATTTCCTTCATACCAAGTAGCAGAATACCACATCCCTCCACGCATTTTATCCCATACAATGTCTCCATCTAGGGGGATTAATTCAACTTCCGTTGAATCTCCTGGCATTCCTGTTTCGCTTAATTCAGCAGTTTGTTTAGCCAACAATGTCATTTGAGATGACATATCATGTCTTTCAACAGAACCCTGTAATTCTTCTATGACTGGAATCATTGAGATCATCATCATCCCAATGATGGACAATACTCCACCGAATAATAAGACGGTAGCCACGGCAGCACTAACAGCCTCTTCATCTCTAACCAAGTCGTACTTCATCGACTCACCTCAATTCTTTGCAAGTCTACTTCAAAGTTAATTTTTGCATCTTGTGTTTCAATTGTAAAACCATCTGAACCACTTGCCCTTTGGTAAGGAGCATAACCAGTATACGTGTCAAGAGTTCCACTAGCGCGATTTATTTTATAATCAGTTAACCAACTATCATGGTATTGTGGAGTAATGACGTCATGCAAGTGATTGGTAACAACGAATCTCACATTGTACGCATCACCAGTAAACAAAGTCAATGCACCTAATGATTCAAAGTTAATCGCCATTGTATTGGATGAGCCAAGACTTCCGTTCAATGTGATGTCAGTTAGTAGGATTGAGAATCTATATTCTCCATTGGCCAATGAATCAATTTCCATATTTGGTAAACGTGTTACCTGCCATGCTTCATTGGGGAATCTTGTTGTCCTTGCGTTATTCATTAACGCTATCTGGTGTTCACCTTCACCGAATGATGTTATGACTGTTAATCCAGATAGATATATCTCAAATTGTCTATGGATTGGGGTATTCTCTTCATCATATACAGTTACTAGTAGCCAATGTTGCTGACTGAGATTGTGATTGATAATGACTGCTTCATGAGATGCTTGAAATGACTGCGTAATACTCGTTTCTTCATTTTCAATTGTCACACTGCGAGCAGTTTCATTAGCTGATAAAATTGATATTGCAGTATAATTCATATGACTTATCGTAACCCGATCGGAACTAACTAAATCTGCTGAGATAGACCATTGCTCAATATTTTCAACAGGCATTAGAATTGTTGATTTCAGTGAATAGGTGTTGCGAATACCAGTCTCTGCTGGAGATGAACCGGCAACGTCGAGCCTGTCATCTATTCTATCTGCAATAGAAACAGCCGATTTCCAATTTGTATTGTCTTGGAAATCTACGAGATATGGGTTTAGGAAAACCCACACACCACCCATTATCGTGACGACCATCGCCATCATCATAATGACTCCAAGAACTTCGCTGACCGCTCTTTCATCATCGCGAGATGAAGTGCGAATACGAGCATCGGGTAGCGACTTCACAAACAGCCCACGCCACTGACCACATTTAGCACTTGACCCTTTCACCCCCCATAGGGGGTGATAATTTGATGCGGGGTCGATTTTCATCGGTTCAATTCAGCAAGCATTTGGGTTTTCTCCGGAGCATCTTTGCCGATGAAGTGAGTTATTTCAGGACCGTCTTGAGAAGAGACATGAATATCTCCATCAAAAATCTCGTCGATATGATATAATACAGTAGATTCTGCAAGATGTGGTTGGTTATTTTTTTCACTCAAATGTGTCAGCGTAATACTCCTGGTTTTGTCTGTGCAAACCATAGCCAAAAACGCGCCGGTTTGATCATTGGAAAGGTGACCTCCTCTGCCACTAATTCTTTCTTTCAAAGAGTAGGGGTATGGTCCGTTCATCAGCCGATTAGTGTCATAGTTTGCCTCAACAGAAATATGCTCACATCCCCTTACATGTTGTACTAATTCATCTGTCCAAGAACCGAGGTCGGTAATGATGGCGGCTCTCTCTTCAGCGTGGCTGATTACGAACGCGACATTGTCTGCTCCAGCGTGCGGAACTGGAACTGCTAATATTGATAAATCAGCACCAACTTTTACGATATCCAATGATTCAAAATATTGAGTTTTCATAGGGTCTAAACCAAGTTCTTGTACCGTTCTTTCATTGGCAATAACCGGTATATCCCATTTGTTCTGAGCAATGCGTGCCCCTCCGCCATGGTCGCCATGGTGATGTGAAATGACGATACAATCGATTTCTTGTGGAGTGATTCCAAGAATACCTAGTCTTTTCTTTAACTGTGCCCCACTAAACCCTTGGTCAATGAGTATCTTTGCACTATCAGATTCCAGCAGTGTGGAGTTTCCACGGCTACCAGTTCCTAAATGAGTTATTGATAATGACATTGCAACCAAATGTAGGCGGACGCGTACGGGCTTTCAACAAACCCCTTGAACTTCATCAAGATGATGTGTTTTTTGAATAAATAATCTGTATCCATCGGGTGCAAATGATAGCCAATGACTTGGTTTATTTACCAAAAATCCCCTCTATTCCTTGATGTAAAGTACGAACAGTGCACCACCACCCTCATAAGTAGTGTTTTGAGGTTGACAGTTTAGCGAAGCGCATGCTTTGTCAAGGTGAATAAATTGCGTCGCAGTCAAACAACATTGCTCACAACATTGGCAGTCATAGCAAGTTTGCTATTTATGTCACAATTTCCGGCGGTTTCTCCGGTTTCTAGTATTCACCCGGACGATACAGAAGGAGCTAAGCCACCAGAAACAGATACTGATAAAGATGGCATTCCCGATGTACATGAAAATTTATTCGAAGATTGGATGAATTGGAGTACAATTGATGGCAGAGATATTATTATTCAAGGTATGGATAGGGATAATGCTGCAGATGCATTAATCGATGTCGATAAAGATGGACTAAATGCTACCGAAGAATATTGTTGGCCATATCCGGCGAATTGTACCGAGGCTGGTTTTGCCCGTGGACTTACCGGTATGATTGATGAAGAGGGTAATAGGCAATACCTAGACCCTCGTGTTTCAGACACTGATGGCGATGGAATGCCCGATGGTTATGAAGCATATATGTGTGCGAGAATAGGCGGTTTTGATTTCGCCAACCTTCGTTTTGACTGTTTTAGATTTGATCCACTAAATGCATCAGATTTTTCTGAGGACCCAGATGAAGACGGTTTTGACGTTGATAGAGATGGTGTACTTTCATTATCCGAAATGTTCACTTCTTCGGAGGAATATAGATTTGGAGCACCTGCCAATTATACTACCGAACTCGATGGGCTTTGGTGTTCTGCATCACTACCAGAGGGTTCTATTTTGAAGAGTTGGCCTTATTTGCCATCAGGTGAAAATGCTACATTCCAAAATCTCTTATCAGCATGTACTACAAACGCTACCAATGTTGTCGATGAAGATTTATGGCTGGGTTCAGACCCACTGTTGGCAGACTCAGACCGTTATCACTGGGATGGATTTTCTATCCGCAGACTATTCCCAAGTTATGGTGATGGAATGCCAGATGGATGGGAAGCACATTTTGGTTTAGACCCATTAAACAGAACCGATGCACTTCTTGATCCTGATTCCGATGGTTGGGATTTGAACCGTGATGGAGTAATTTCACCCGACGTTAGCCGTACACTCACAGCCCTTAAAATCGGAGAAGAATTATCTAATTTTGAAGAATACTTAATTCATTTTGATAATGGTAATATGATCACACCTGGATTAAAAACAGCATATCTGGGGGCTGAAGCATCAACTTCAGCACAGTTCCCTTTGAGTTTCACTGCAGCTGAAGGTGAAATGAGCATGATTCATCA
This sequence comes from Candidatus Poseidoniaceae archaeon, assembly GCA_028821785.1. GTDB lineage: Archaea > Thermoplasmatota > Poseidoniia > Poseidoniales > Poseidoniaceae > MGIIa-L1. The sequence continues at coordinate 4,584 of JAPKFC010000031.1, forward strand.
TGACGTTGTCGATTTGGACCGTAATGGGGAACAGATGTATGCCACTACAAAATATGGTGTTACCGTTCTTGATTATGATGCGGAAACAAGCACTGATCAATGGATGCCTCAGGGAGTCGAATTACATGATTCAATTATATTGACACAAGATTCTGTGGCATATGCAATGGCGATCGCAACATCGGTTGGTTTGGTAATAGCACCTCTGCAAGTGGACGGCGGCTTATCCCCATTAGCATCATGGAATTGGGCCGAAATCGGCCATATCAACTCTTTACAGCATTTGGAAATCGAAGGCCAAAATCAGCAAATATTGGCTCTTGGTGATGCTGGACTAGGTAATGTAGTGGAACTTGATAGTGGAGCAAACATAATTACTATTTACGAACTTGGAAATGGTATCAAGAGTGCATTATTCGAAGCCAATGCAAGCGTATCTTCAATCGCTCATGGTTCTCCTGGCGGCGGGGCATTAACTCTCTATATTGGAACTGATAGAGGATTATTGGTTTCTGAAACCGCTTCAGCAAGGGATGACTCAACAGCCACATGGAGATTCTTTTACACACCAGAAACAACCGGTATATCAGCAATAGTCGATGAACTTCGAAGTTTACCTTTGGGAGTCATTGGCAATCCGGCAGAAGTGAGAGATGTCGTCCTCGATGGTTCTGATTCATCTAATTCTCAGGTTCTATGGTTTGGAACTCCAGCGGGTTTGCATCGCATCGACCTTCTAACTGACACTATTACCCATAGTGGTGAATATCAACATCCCGGAATAGATGGAACTGCGATCAAAGAAACAAATGATGTATATTCAATATACCCAACAGGGGATGAAATACTGATTGGCAGTGCCTGGGGAGTTTGGACTCTTGCAGGGGATTATTCAACAATTTATGGATTGCAAAATCAAGAAAGAATTCCTGGAGAAATTGTTGCAATCAGCGTCATGGATATTGCTGGTAATAACACAATTTTCGCAGGAGCAAGCCCTGGAAGATTTGCTAATTTAGAATTGATTGACCCAGGTGCAAATGATTCTGACAATGATGGTATGCCCGATGGTTGGGAAATTGCCCATGGACTTGACCCAACAGACCCTTGGGATGCCCACTTAGACACTGACGGAGATGGATTAGATCTTACTCAAGATGGATTCTTGGACCGCCTTTGGACCAATCTGGATGAATTCCGTTATGTCAAAACAACTGATAATGGATATAATTCTACAAATCCACGAGTTGGTGATAGTGATGGAGATGGCTTACCAGATGGAGCAGAATATTTCGGCTACTATTACGAACAAAGTAATTTATGGTGCCATTACAGTGTACAAAATGAGTATATCTGTAACGATTCAGCAGGATTAAGTGCAAATGCAACCTATCTTAGTTTGACAAGTTCAGACACTGGCTCAGACCCAATGAATTGGGATTCTGATGGTGATGGGATGCCTGATGGTTGGGAAATTAACCACAGGCGATGGATTGGTTCATCATATACGGGAGGAAATAATTGGACATTAGACCCTATGCGTCCTGATGATGCTGAATGGGATGCAGATGGAGACGGTCTAGCAAATATTTGTGAATATCAATGGTCTTTAGTACGGGGTGCAGCAATTGAAGGATTGTTATTAGAAACTCATGGAGAATCTTCAGAATCTGCTGAGCAGTGGTTTATTGCCGATCCAAACAACGTCGATTCCGATGGAGATAGTTTACCAGATGGTTGGGAATCTAAGGGTGCCTGTACATGGGACCCTTCACGAACCGGAATTAATCCTCTAAACTCTTCCGATATACTAGAAAATCCAGACGGTGATGGTTTCGATATCAATCACGATGGAATCATACAACAAAATGAAGCGTTTGTTAACTGGTTAGAATTCCATGTTCGCAATAATTTGTTTGATGGAAATCAAACCTTAGATGGCGTTACTCTACCAGAAGGCCTAACCACTGACCTATTCCAAAATATCAACGATTATGGAACTCCAGAGGCTAACTTTGGTGAAAGAGCAAGTGGTGCTATTACTTCCACACAGAGTTCAGAAATATCTGGAGCGGCAGACCCTCTTAGTGCAGACTCAGATTCAGATGGAATGCCTGATGGCTGGGAGATCTGGTATGCACGTTGGGATATATTAGCCGACGAGTGGACTCTTAATCCACTAGATGGAGCAGATAGATGGCAAGATGCTGACGAGGATGGGATGACTAATTGGGAAGAATACAATTCGATTGCACCACAATTCTCAGAAACAAATGAAAACCGAACCTCACCTCAATGGTTCGTTACTACGGTTGGTAGCGCTTATGCATTGCAACAGTGGCCAAGCATCCTCAATCCGGAATCTTTCGGAAGTTTCCTAACTTCGGAGCAAATTAATTTGACTGGATTAACATCCGATCCAAATAATGTTGATACCGATGGTGATGGTATGTTAGATGGTGTGGAACTTCTATTCACTTCTTGGAATAATTCAGCACAAACATGGACGTTAAACCCACTTGTTGCTGGTGATGGAAATTTCGATGGTGACGGTGATGGTTTAATTGACAAACAAGAGTTTGATCTAGTAAATTCAAATCCAGATAATGGAGGAGATCATCCATTTGATGCACCATTAATGCACCTAGATGGTGACCAACAACAACCAACTGAAAAAGCTCAAAGAGTCTTCAATATCTTAATCACAAAGGAAACTAGAGGTAAGAGATTACTTGACGATTTCAATGACTGGCAACAAGGAGAACCACCGAATTCATTCATCTCAATGCTAATGGGAATAACCGACCCTACTTTACCTGATACTGATGATGATGGAATGTATGACGGATTCGAATATTGGTTTGCACAATGGGATTTGGAAGAAAACCGTTGGAGTATGAATCCTCTAATCGACAGTGATGTATTTTTGGATTCTGATAATGATTCTTTTGACTGTGATGGCGATGGAAACATCTCAACAGATGAGCGATTTTCAAATTTAAGAGAATGGGAATCAAGATCATGGGGTAAGTACCTAAACAGAGATTCAGTTCCAGCTAATGTTGGAATTATTGATTTCGGTGAAGATGCGATTAATGCTTACACGGAAGAGTTAGGATATTCTCAATATCAAGCACAACTTGCTTTGTACAATGATTTCATAGAGAAGGGTCAGGAAAGTGCAGACAGAATGACAAAATTGAATTCAATTGATTCTGATAATTTTAACCGTACACTAATCGGTGTATCAGACCCTACGCACTCCGACTCTGATGGAGATGGGATTCCTGATGGCTGGGAATATTGCTACGCAACATATGGAATGCCTGGATTAAGTACTCAAAATCATTGGGCAAGTAATCCAGTTAATCCTTGGGATGTCGATTATGATGGAGATAATGATGGTTGGTATAACCGCACAGCATTTGACACACCTGCAGACCAAGGTAATTGGGATCAAAGAGCGTTCACACCTTCAGGGGTAATTGTCCAACCTGGTATAGGAGATTTACCATTTACTAATTGGATGGAGTGGGACAATTCAACCCGTCCTGACCAAAATGATAGCGACGAGGATAGTGTTACTTACACAACTGTAGTTGTGAATGGTATTGTTACTTCACATAGCCAAGATTTCAATCTTTCAGACGGCCGTGAAGTGTTCAAATATGGCACAAATCCAAGTGATAATGACAGTGATGGTGATATGTTACCAGATTGGTATGAATACGACAAGGGATGGAATGAAGATAATGATAATTACAGCACATTTATGCAGATTGAAGTAATTTGGATAGATGCCGCATCCGGTGGTGTATGCGATACTTCTACTATGTCCTGTTTACCACTCTCTCAACAAGGTGCAAATGGGACATTGGGACGACCTGATTTGGCATTTACTTGGTTCACCTTGGACCCAACTGATCCTGTTGATGCAAATTTCGACCCAGATATGGATGGTAATTGGGATTGTACTGGTGCAGGATGTAACTATGAGCCATATACTAATTTCCAAGAATTCTTCGCTATATCCGACAAAGATTTGACTAGTCCAAATGCAGTTCGGTTAAGTGGTATGGTTTACCAAGGAACCCCAGTAACAGAATGGTGGCAATTGCGAGGTGCTTTACTTCACATTGGATTATTTGATGAATCAACAAGTAATTATTTGAAGATGGATCAATCAAATAGTGCGGATATTAGATATGCATACGTGGTAGATGATAAAGACACAAATTACCTCTTATTAGATTCATCAGATGATCAAGTAATCCTAGCAGGAAATAGAACCGATCAATGGGATATCTATTACATAGGGTCTCCCAATACATCTCCAGTTAGAAATGTAGGTGAGCATGAATTAGGATGGTATTATCTTGATTTAGACAATGACCACATTGCTGAAGGTAGCGACCCAATGAACTGGGATACCGATGGGGATTGGATGGTAGATTGGTTTGAAGTTCACGATGACGAGAATGATGGATTGAGAGGAGATTCTTCCCCAATTCGATATGATTCGCGTCAAACTGCTTAATCCGTTCTAGATTACTTAAAAAGTGCGAATTGAGGTGATTAACATCCTTTTTTTAAAAGATATGATAATGACCTATAAGCGGATGTTTCAAAGACTCAAGAGGTAGTGGGAAGATAGCGTGAGTCTTATGTCATCAACATCCCCTCCCGGTCGCGGCATAATGTTCGTATTATTCGCTATCCTTGTTTTGTCTCCAATGAGTCCATTAACGGACGTTTTTGTAGATGAAGCAGAAGCAGCTGGAGTTGCTCGCCACGTCTATGAGTTTAGTGATGGTTCTACTGAATATATTGCTCTCTACCAAGGCGCTAACCCAGATACTGGTGCTCAAATTACTCTTCCAAAAGGTGCTTTAGTTACCGATGTCACAATGACACTTTCTGGTGCTAGTGCTACTGGGTGGAGTCAAAAGGTGACAGATGACCGTGTTGATTGGATTAGGGGTGCTGATTCGATGACCGATTCTAGAAGTGGCGATCTAAGTCTCGCCTTAGCCTCACCACAAGAAGAATTTTTCCCGCATGGATATGATGAAACGGTAAATCCTAATTCGGATGCTTGGTTGGATAATGGATCTTATTCACTGCGACAACCGCACACATCAAATTCTACAGAGTCTAGATTTTCCACACAGGTGACAAAGACCTCATCTAGTTTGATGGCCCAAGGCCAAGGTGCAGTATTGAAACATCACGATTGGTTGTTTTTATCAACTTGGTCATCATCAAAATTCAGCAATGTTGTTCAGAAGTTATATCCTAACAATGCAAGCCGTCATTCAACAATAGTATTGGACGAAGCGCAATGTACTCTTCCACAAAAACATAGTTCCACTTATTATGGACAATATGGGTTTAGAGATTGGACTATAACCGATGATGAAAGATTGTTTGGAATTCTATCTGGATATAAATACACATACAGTTCATCAGCGCCAACACAGTATCATAGAGTAATTGAAATGGATATTTCACGGGATGATGTTTGGACATGTATTGATTCTTACGATGTATCACCGCAATATGGTGATTATACAGGTATTGCATATGACCGTGACCAAGACCTTGTATGGATATTGCACAATTCTCAAAGAAGAATTGTACCTTATACCTTTGATGGCAACTTACCAGGTCAATACACACGAGGTCAGGAAAGTTATTCCTATTCAACCACAAGCGGTTCAACTTGGGAATGTGGTACTTCAGGTCAAATAGTTAGAGGCCTAGAAGTCAATGGCAGCTCATTCTTCATGCGATGCCAAAAAGGAACAGTATACAATGATAAAGATCAACTAGAAACCTGGTCAATATCAGGCCAATCAACATCCCTAGTGCCTCAAGCAGGAATAAAGCAAGTTTCAGTACTTGGCTATGGGTTGCAGTTTGATGGAGAGAGATTTGTAACAGTTGACAGCGGATATTCTACTTGGAGTAGTAACACACTCTACTATCGTGAGTATGGAACTGGTTGGCAATACGAAACAACACCAGCCCCTGGAACAACCACTTGGTATGGGCCAGTAACCTACAGTTCAGAGAATGTCGTGGCCGCAAACATGGTCACCTATTCTTCCGCAGCCTCCATTGGAGATAGAGTTGATTATTGGATATCTGCAGACAATGGGACTCATTGGCAGCAGGTTGAATCAAATGAAACAATTCATTTTGATTTCCCTGGGAGCGAACTGGTCTGGAAGGCGCAATTAATTGGTTCGACAGCAGTTTCATGGTGGGTTGATTTGGAATATTCAACCGACTATACCAATTCAGGTTCTTGGCTTTCACCATTCTTCCCAACCGGTACTAAAGTTGGTAAGGTTAGGCCTGTATGGGTTTCAGACGAACCGAGTAGTTCAACCGTACAAGTTATGGTTTCCAATGATAATGGAACCACTTGGTTACCAGTGGTCAATGGACAAGAAACTAGTTTCTCAACCGATGGTGCCGGAGACATTCTACGCTATACAATTGACATGACCAGCAGTGATTCTAGTAGCACCCCTCTGATCGATTCCTTCACTCTACACTATGAGGAGGGATATCCAGACCGACCGAATATCGACATTGCTAATGATGGGCAATGGGATTGGGAATCACTTCAATTCCTCAATGAATCATCAGTTGAAGCAAGTGATGATTCTGTTGTCGGTGTAGATGTCAAATTTACTCCTACTATGATTCAAGCATTCAATGATGCAATCCCAGAAAATGGTTTTGGTGATGTACTCGTATCTCTTGGCGTTAAGGCCGCAACTTCTGGGCGAATAAAAATTTCAAACATTGATATTGCCTACAAAATGCAAACACGTGCAATAGATGCAAGTTTGGAAGGTGGACAAGCCTCACCTGATGGAGTATACAGGAATCTAGTGATTAGAGTTGCTAATGGTGATGAAGTCGATAGGGTTACAAAAACAGTGGTTGCGCTTGAACATTCATATGGTGATAATCCTACATTTTCATGGGTTAGAGGAGATAGCTGCTCAACGATTGATGATGTTGGAGGAATAGTTCAATTTGATACGGCCAATTGTACATCGTTGATAGATGCTAACGGGATTCTCACTATTAGAATGCCAATGAAAGTTAACTGGACTTGGGATGATGAGAGTAGTTCTCAAGCATTTATTTCAGTTGAAGATGATTTGGGAGTAGCGGTAAGTTCTTGGGAAACTGAATCATTAGACCTTAATGTTGAAAATGATATCCAACTTGATGGACTAAGGGTTTGGGAGGAAACAGGAAGAGAATTATATGTTTTAGATTGGGTTCGCGGCGGGTTTAATCTTTCCTTTAGTGGCCAAATACACTTCCAAGGCTCACAATTAAGCCCAGAGGCTGGTAATTTCAATTTGAGATTACTAGGACAAAATGTAACTCACGATGGCGTACCAATGGGTGAAGCAGTTCTCTTAGCAGAAGAAGCAAACCCTGCATTTGGAGACTATAATATTACAATTCAATCACCACTAGAATCCTCACCTGGAGGTATGGTTTTCTATATGCAGGCAGTGAATATGGCAAATGGTTCAACATTTGTCAATCCTGACTACAATAGTATGAGGCTCGTTCTTGATGGAAATTCCCCACTCTTATTGTCAGTGACTCCTGTGGATGGTGTTGAACGCCATGCTTCACCTTCTGGCAGCGGTCAATCAGTGGATGTCTTTATCCAAGATTCTGTAGATCCTCCTACTCAAATAACTTTGAATTATTGGATTGGATGTAAAGCCAGCGTAGCATTGGGATGCACCGATTACAATTTCGATGGCCTTCCTAATGCAGATGAATATGATCTCAAGATTCTTTCTTCACCTGAAACCAGAACTGGTGGATTGAATATATTCCAAGGTTCGTTAGATGATTCGATGCTAACACACGGCGAATATGTCTCTTTCTTCGTCACTGGTAAGGATGCACAACAAAATGAGGTTGCGATGGGTGGAGGGCCAGTTTGTCCCGATTCTGCTAATCCATGTGGTTTCGCACCGGGTGAAGCAATCCCAGATTGGTCTGCAGATTTATCAACATATAGAATTAGAGAAGAATTTGAGCCAACATTAGATTTGAGCAATTCCACTATCATAGGACATAATGACCAAGAGCCATTGCATCCAGGAATTGCCTATACTGCTCAAATAGTTTTGAGTGATAGAAATGGATGGGAAGATATTCAAACTGTTCAATTAGCATTAGGCGGGGATTTCTCTGACGATGACAATTCAATTTTTATCACCTTACAAGATGATGGAACCGGTCAACCGATGGCGATTATGGAATCGGGTTCATCTAATATTGCAGTATCCAATATCTATTCAACAGTTGAACTTGATTCAGTTAATGAATCCATTATTATTATCAAAGCAAGATTCCAATTGACTTGGACCTTCCCAGAAATATTTGATACCAATGGAGTAAATCAATTTATTCCGAAAATCTTGGTCACTGATTTGCCTTGTAATGATGGAGAAAACACTCCTTGTTTTGAAGCAGAAGTCGGATTAGGTAATGATTGGTGGAGTTTAGATAATGATTTCCGATTCGACACAATGGAAGGTCATATTCGTGCTATTGAATTAAGAGATAGTACTAATCATTACAATTCTGAAGTGTCTGAGACTTTGATTGGTGCAGGTCAGGCACTGAGAGTTAGCGGTCGTATATTATTCTCGGAAGATGAAATGCCAGCACCAGCTGGTGCATTTGATGTTGTCTTTGGTGATTATGACCATGAGTGGAGAACATCTACCAGACTTGATGGTGAATTTAGTTTAGACCTGTTGATTCCAGCAGTTCGCTCAGGACATCTTGACCTCCGATTAAAAATGGATGATTTGCCAGGAATTGCCTTCGATGAAACAAATATTATCCCTCGTGTTAGACTTGCAGTTGACAGCAGTAGACCTACAATCTCATCAATTGCTTTGAATGAAGTTTCTTCTGGAGGAGAACTTTCCATCGGCGATTGTGGAGACCTATTAGTGATGTTAGAGACCATCGATGACCACGGTTTTGATTTGGATGAACCAGCAGTACTACATTACCGAGTAAGAGCGGGTGAGGCTGAAATTTCCCGAGGAAGTGTACCGCTCCCTGATACCACTCCTTTCGGAGATCAATTCTTTTGGACCGGTCATTTGGACTTGACCGATTCAGGAGCGACTATGTTGTTGCCATCATATGTTGTTGATGTGTGGGTTTCTGGTTCTGATGAATCAGGAAATCCGTTTGATACTTTCCAAAATTCTGTCAATGAACCATTTGCTTCTTGGCCTCTTGCATTATTAGGGCCAAGTTTTGATTTGGATGCAGATACTACTTCATTGAAGTGGGACGAACCGAGTCCAACTACAGAGCAGCAAGTCAATATGGTCATCAATGCCAAAAATAATGGTGGCAAGGGTGATGTTGCATTCGTTCTACAAAGATTGGTTGTTGGTGGAAACTGGGCTGAAATTAGTATCGTAGAATTAGAAGTAGGTGCAGGTACAGAAGTTCAAGCCTCCCTAGGAGCCATCGCTGATGTTGTTGCTGGAGAGCAAATTGAATTTAGAGTTCTAGTTCTAGTCGATGGTGTTGAAATGGATAGAAAAACAGTTGACCCTCTTCTCATCAAGCACCAAACATCTCGAGATGGTGATGCATTAAAGGAACAAGCAAGTGAAGGTCAATTTACGATAGCACTGTTCATTATTGCTATGCTCTCTATTGGATTTGGAGTCTATACGATGGTCATGAGTAGAAGAATCCTGAAAGGTGAAGAAGTGGATGAGAGTGACCAAACTGCTGAAGTGTTAGCCGATCTTGATGTGAAGGAACTACCTTCAATCGAACTCAATTTACCACCACCGGTTGGATTGGTATTACCTCCACCAATCGGAATCAATGCAAATATTCCTGCGCCAGTACCACCTCCACCTACCACTGCTCCTTTGGTTGAAAAGAGCGCAGTCGTGGCTGCTGAGAACTCCCGAGGAGCACCTCCTCTTCCTCCAAGTGGTCTTCCAGATGGTTGGTCACAAGACCAATGGGAAAGCTTTGGTTGGCAGTATTTAGATGCTCTAAACGGCTGATAATTACCTGAACCCTCTCTTATTGGATGTGTGTAAATGGCTGAACAAGATATTGAAACTGCCTTGGAGGGAATGGTTACTCTGCAAGAACGAATGGTTCACTTGATTCAACAATTGAGCATGCCATTAGTAGAAGTCAGTATGGTAATTTCAAAACAAATTTCGGGATTGATGAAATCCCTTAATGAACATATTGAACTTACCAATGAAACCTTTCCAACCAATGCTACACAAGCATGGCAATTAACAGAAGATGATATGCCCGATTCTTCAACACAATCATCGTTTGAACTGGAGAAAGTGATGTCTATAGTCGATGAACAAAGAATGGATATTCTTGAAACTCTTATCAGAGTTACTTTGATTGAGACTGATGCTACTTTGGTTGATGCTCTACTAGCGTTGCGTCCATGGGAACAAATAGCACGTACTCAATTGTCAAAGGCAAATGGTCCAGGGCAACTATTTTCACCAATTGAAATACCAGAGGATTGGTAAACTAAAATACATGACTTTGAAATGTGAGGAAGTAGGCGATTATTCATGCACAGTAGGCCACTCATTGTATTGCTGAGCATTTTATTGCTCACTCCTGTTCTTTCTGGTTGCTTAAGTGATGATGTCTTTGATGATGTAATCCCTCAAAAAAAGGGAATTCCAGGTGGATTAACAATGGCTTGCTTAACAAACTCTTACACTGAAATGATTATTGAGATAGATTTTGAATCCGGCTATAAGCCTGAAACCTCCAGTACTGACCTTCTAACACAAAGGATTAGTGAAGTGTGCAGTTTTTCTCAAGGCATTTCAACAGAATTCACTGAAACTAATTTTGCAGATGTCGGCACTTGGAGTGCTGATGATGTTAGAGAACAAGGTTGGAACAATAAGCAAGCAGATCCAACCGAAGGTAAGATCCTTCGATGGCAATTAATATTCCCTGCTGAATCATATGAAGATGACAGTGTATTGGGGGTCGCAGTTGATGCTTCAACAATTGCAATCTTTGGCGAATCAGTTGATGGCGCTGCAGGTTTCTTCAATAGGCCAAGTGCTGAGGATGTTGAAAACAGTGTAATGGTCCATGAGGTTGGCCATTTATTGGGCCTAGTAAATTTAGTATATACTTCACCGGCGGATCATGAATCTGCTGACAAACCAGGACATTCTGATAATGATGACTCTGTAATGTATTGGGCGATTGAATCAACGAGTGTGGGCAGTTTCATTTCAGGTGATTTACCGAATGAGTTTGACCAAGATGACAAAGACGACCTTGCTGGAATGGCTGCTGGAACGATTGAAGTTACTGATCAAATTTAATATTGAATCAAGAATTGGCAGCTACGATTATGGTTGCATCTCTCCAAGCATCGAATATAGAATATAGCCATAGTGCAACCCAAAGAATAACAGTTAATGCGAGTGGTATTTGTAGCAAAGTCCAATCTACTGCTCTGCGATGATTACGGTTGAAATGTTGACCTAAGAAGAGGAACGGAACTGCTGCTGCTAAGGCTGCGACTATCGGACGTAATGTCCCCCACATCCCGACTCCAAAAGTAATTTCTCGCCAAATTTCTTTGATTAGAGAGAACAGCCTTAGTCCTTTTTTTTGGGCAGGAAATTGTACGACTATGTCATCCACGATTATCCGCCTCATCCATCAACTGTAGCAGGGGCTTTGTCAACATGACGGCTGTTTGAGGCCTAATATATCAAAAACGGAGACCAATAGCAATGACCGGGTGCAGTGATGAGAGTTCTTCTAACAGGCTTCCATCCTTTCGCTCATCACCAAACAAATATTTCTTGGCAGGTTGCCAAATCATTTACAGAAAATGTAATTGTAACCGATCCATGGTCACTACAAAGGGAATCGGAAATTGATGATTTAGATGTTAGAATTGATGTCACTGAATTATCAGTTGATTTAGATGGCTCAAAAGTGGTTTCACAATTACTAAGAAATGGAAATCAATATGATGCAATAATTCATATCGGTCTTGCAGAAAAATCATTGCTACCACGGATAGAAAGGGTTGCTAAAGATATTATTGATATGCGAATTGAAGATAATAGCGGCCGTAAAGTAGTATCAACATCAATTTCTGGAAAAGGAGATTTACCATCAAATATCCAGCACTGTTATTGGAAACTTGAAAACTTTTCAAACCAATTAATGTTCAGTGATGATGCTGGAGAATTTTTGTGTAATGAAACATTATACAGAACTCTAGATACAATACAACAACTTCAGTTAAAAGATCAATATGAGAGAAAACTACCTTGCTTGTTCCTTCATCTTCCTTTAGAGGAGAATTATTCGATAATTGATTGTTGTGAAATAGTAAAGGATTGCATAGCACATATGCTATTTCTACCAGTTGTAGAAGTTGCAGCGGCATTGATAGAAAATGGCGATTCATTTTTGATAGCAAAACGCATTGAAGGTGATACATTTGAGAATAAATGGGAGTTTCCTGGTGGAAAATTAGAACTTGAAGAAACTCCATTTATGGCTATCGAGCGAGAAATAAAAGAGGAGCTGGCAATCGATGTCAAGGCAATTAGCCATGTTGGTACTTGGCATCATCAATTAATTGACAAAGAAATCTGTCTTCATTTGATCAAATGTGAGTCAGATAATTATATTGACATTGCTAGTACAAAAAATCTCACTGCACATTCGCAATTAGCGTGGCATCCAACTGATGAGTTACTGGAAATTGAATGGATTGGTTCAGATAAGAAAATTGCGCAGTTCCTTCAACGAGTCTAGCGAAGAATAGCCACGCTGCTACCCATGGCAACGACGTCATGTCAAGGGCTTTCAGTGGTTCAATTGAACCTTTGAATCATGGCTCTGCTAGGCTTGCAGCCCAGACATACAACAGACCAGCAGCCACAACTAATAGGATCATGACTATGAATATACCAATTCCAACCCATGCACAAACTTTTGCAGCTTTGGCCATTCCTGCATCTGGGTGATTTGGAAATTGATTTGTGATTAGTAATGCTCCATTCGCAAGAATAAGGCCAGGGATTGAGCAAACTATCCCTAGACCATAAAATAAACTTCCAACAATCCCCAAGATCGAAAGAACTAATGCGGCTGTGGCATTTGTAGATGGCGCACCTATGATGATTTGCTGACTTGGTTGTTGTACCATCCCACTAAGAATTGGGGCAGGGGCTTGTTGTGACGGAGGTTGCATAGTTACTGAGATATTTGGGGCATATATTACATTAGGGGCACAAAATCAATGGGCCTACGCACAAATTCTTTCAAACACTAATTTTGAACACAAGGGGACTCCTTAGAAACGACGTCATATTCGTGGCTACCGTCGTGAATGTCAATAATGATGGATTCTTATTTGATTTGCAACTTGTATATCTTGTATTTCGTGAATCCCTTCGCTTGAACCCATAACCGTTTGAATTCTAATCTAAATATCATTGAGAAGACCCTTTTTATTGTGTTAATCGTTAATAAGATATATTCTTTCAATCCGGGCCAGTGCGTTATCTCAAATCCACAACCTTCCAATGCAGCTGCCATTTTTGGATTCTTGGTACAACTTAGAATGATTTTATGGGGAGTAATTTCAATTGCCTTTAGAACTAATTTCTTAGCATTACCTTTGCCTCTGAATTTCGGGTCGATAATAAATGTAGTAATTTCTGCAGTTTTACCGTAATCGCGAATATCAGTATATCCTATAAGAGATCCATCAACTCTCAAGGTAGCAACATTACCTGATAGAAATCTTTGTTCTGCCTTTAGGCTACGCGGTGGGCGAACTTCAAGTTCTTGTGATAGCATTTCGCATAACCACTGCGCATCCTGCATAGGCGCTCTAAATTGGAATTATCTAATGGTCTTTGATGTAACAAGATTACAATTTGGCTAATCAAACCCAAGTTGCAGCCTCGCCATCTTCGGCCATTGTGTTTTCATCACCTATTGAACGAGGTACAGCATCTCTTCCTGAATGCCAGGTCGCGGCTTCCAACCAATCACCTAAATCATCACTTGTAAGTGTCACAGTAATTACGCCACCCAAAGGGATGTCATCTGGTAAAGGAAATGCTATTTTTCCAACCATTGCGGCTTGTCTAGACAATTCAAAGGAAGTAGTTCGGCCCTGTAAATTCTTACCCATTGAATCTAATGCAGTATCCAAAATTCTCTGCTTATGAAGTAATTTTAGATAGTGTGCAAGGTCTACTTTTGTGGCCTTCCAATTGTAGTTAGAACCTTTTCCAAGCACAGGTTCAGGGCAGTTTTCTGGAATTGGGAATTCTGGAAATAATTGCAATATTGCTTCTCCAATCTTTGCAGGTGAATCTGCACCCGATAGAGTAGTTTCAACGCAAATCTCTATGCCTTCACCAACTCCAGTTAATCGAAGTAGCGGTGCTGACATGTTTTGGTCGACATGTTGCCACTTGATGAACTTGCCTTTAGTGGTGATTTGAGGGCGAAGTGTCAAAGTCTTTCACCTATGGCCAGCACTCATGACTGCGATGGTTGGACCAACAATCGCCACTGTCATTCCTGTACTCAATGAAGAGGGACATATCGGTAAATGTCTTGAATCACTAATCGCACAAGATCATCCAGCAGATGACCATATTATTTTGGTACTCGATGGTGGGTCTACTGATAATAGCCAAAGTGAAATAGAAAATGCAATTAATCACTCTCAACAAAACAATGGTCCTAAAATTGAATTGATAGATAATCCTGGAAGACACGTTTCAAGCGCTAGAAACCTTGCACTAACTCGAATTCCATCTAGCGTTACTCATTTAATCGAATTAATTGGACATTGTATTGTACCTCAAAACCATATTTCAACGCGAATGAAATCATGGCAAAAATATGATTTACAGACAAAGGAGAATAATTCCGCACCGTTAGGTGCTTTAGGAGTTAAAGTATTGTCTAGGGAAGGGAACTTAGGAATGTTTGAATCTTGGGTAGAGGGTGCCCTCTCATCTCCATTAGGTAGCGGTGGAGGTCAATTTGACAACTTCACTTCTGCGGGTAAAACAAAGGTTCCAGCATTTGCAACCCATCTACGTTCAGCAGTACAAGATGTCGGGGGCTGGGATGATGAATTCATCAGTTGTCAGGATAGTGATTTATCGATGCGGATGATAGAGCAGGGTTATTGTTTGATGCGATGCCCAGAAACTACAGTATCAATGGCAAAACGAACCTCGGTGACACGATGGTGGAAGATGGGTCACCGTTACGGTTTCTGGCGCACTAAAACAGTTCTTAGGCATCCGAAAAGAATTAGCTTACGCGAATATGCACCTTGGTTTGGTTTGGTGTTATCAATGACTTTATGTGCACTTTCAAATGAGTATTGGGCAATTCCTGCGGGATTGTATGGAGTTGTATTACTAGTAGAGGCGTTGAGAAGTTCAATCAGTAATAGAAGAATCTCTCTCCTTATTGGTATACCAATTTGTTTATTGATGCTCCACACAAGTTTCTCCATAGGACTAATCGATGGCCTACTTCGCAAAGGAAAAGCATCATCTGATAGATGAATCAACCACTGCGCATACTTCGGTTACATTGATGAAAGAAAACAACTCCACAAGATTTGGTGATAGTATGAAAGCGCGACCAGTGACCTCTTTGGCGATGATTGTATTGCCGACAATTATTTTGGCTTTTGTTCACATTACAGTTACTCCACTGAAAGAAATGTTTGCAATTGAACCCTTACTGATGTACGCATGGTATGTCATAGGGGCAATCATTGGCATTATCATGTGGAGAAAGACGAGAATTGTCAAGGATCATGAATTTAGAAGAGCTGAAGTCATGAAAGGGATGAAGGAAGTATATGCGGCTGAAGAGGCTGGTGTTTGGAGTCAAAACGCCTCACTTGACAGTGAGATTAGTGCTGAAGGCGAGGCCAGACTAAAAGGTCAAGTTTCCTCTATCGATGGAGAAGGCCCAGAAATGGAATTAGATTTGGATCACAAGGTAAATGTTGATTTATTGATAGAATCCAAGCATATTCAAAAGGCTTCTATGAGAGTAACTGGCAAACAATCATTTGATTCAGAAGAACTCGAATCAACTATTGGTGCAGTAAGGAAAACTGGTTCAATGGATAGGTTCTTGGATTTCTTTGGTGGATTATTTTCTGGAAAAGATTCCCGCCAAAGTCGTAGTGAATCTCGCAATGCACAATTACTTGCAGCATCAAAAGCAAATCCCGTAGTAGCACAGAGACCTGTTGCTCCTATACAACAGAAAAAGGATGCTGAAAAGGAGGAAATAAAAATGACGACCATGAGCGATGATGGAGGGCATGAAACATATGTCGATACAGAAGGCGTAGTCTCTTCACAGAGTGGAGATATTTCCGAAGCAGAAAAGGTATATGCTTGGGACAAAGAATTGAGTAATAATCAATCAAACGAGGACAGTTTGGAATCTATGGCAATGCTAGGGGGTTCTCCAACAACGACAGCGCCACAGACATCAGTTGCTGGTGCAAAATGTGGCAGTTGTGGGGCTGCAGCGACTGGTGCAGAAAGGTTCTGTGAAGGTTGCGGGTCTTCTCTATAAGGTCGGAGATACTCATATTGACCAGCCTAGTAAAGCGTGATGTTCAAAGAGGGGCTTGTATCCCACTGAGATTGTTCGGTGATTAGTGTGGCTGAGAAACGAGACTACTATGAGGTGTTAGGTGTTGCAAAGTCAGCATCTGATAAAGATCTCAAGAATGCCTTTCGTAGCCTAGCAAGAAAGTACCATCCTGACCGTAGTACCGAGGATGATGCAGAGAATATGTTTAAGGAAATTCAAGAAGCATATGCAGTCTTATCCGATTCTCAAAAGAGAGCGCAATATGATCGCTTTGGACACCAAGGTGCTGGCGGCAATCCATTTGGTGGTTCCGGCGCTGGTGGTTTCAATATCAATTTAGAAGATTTATTCGGTGGAGATATCTTTTCTTCAATGTTTGGAGGAGGGGGAAGGCAACGCAGCAATAAGCGCAGAGGAAATGATATTTTGGTGCGTCATACCATCGATATGGAAATGGTTCTAAATGGCTCGAGTGAAGAAATTGAACTAGACCTACCTTGCCCATGTCAATCCTGTGAAGGAACTGGTGCCGAGGATGGAGAAACTACTCAGTGTTCTCCATGTGGTGGACAAGGCAGGATGCGCGTAAGACAACAAATGGGTCCGTTTGTTCAAGATGTGGTCAAGGAATGTCGAGACTGTGCCGGAGTTGGTGAAATAGCAAAATCACGTTGCCAGGATTGTAAAGGTTCAGGTAGAGATACCCAAACAGAAACAATTCGCTTTGATGTACCTCTTGGTGTGGAAAATGGAACGCGCATGAGAATGCGTGGTAAGGGAGAACCAGCGCCTCGCGGAAAAGGTTCTCCAGGAGATTTATTCGTAGAATTAGAAGTGCAAGAGCACCCTTGGTTTGAACGGCAAAACTCGGATTTAATCATGTCCTTACCAGTTGGGTTTACTGATTTAATGCTAGGTGCAACTATCAAGTTACCACATATAGATGGTGAAGACTTGGTTGTGAAAATTCCTTCTAATTCTAGTGCAGGGCACACGATTACAATTCGTAAGAGAGGGCTTCCTAGTTCTAGAGGAAGTGGCCGTGGAGAAGTAGTAGTTCTTCTCAAGTTACATGTTCCAAAGAAATTAGACAAGGCTACTAAGAAAGCATTAGAACAACTTCGTAAAGTTCTATCACCTAAAGATATTGAGGCGAGAATTAGGACAGATGCAAAAGACCGTCGAACTAATTGATTTCATTTGTATTGGAAGAACATTAAATGCAAGCAATATGTTTTAACCTCCATCCATTAGCCATTGGACATGCAATCACAAGCAATGGAACAAAAGACATCCGACAAAGACTGGATTATCACATTAGTATTGGCGATTGTAGTTGGTACTATTGGTATTGATAGATTTTACACAGGCTCGATACTTCTAGGGGTGCTCAAGCTTCTCACCGTCGGTGGATTAGGAATTTGGTGGATTATCGATCTAATATTGCTCGTTACGGGTAATTACAAAGATGGAGATGGCCTTCCCATACCAACCATGTAAAGA
>JAPKFC010000032.1 GCA_028821785.1 Candidatus Poseidoniaceae archaeon
CTTTTACATAATCTACTGCATTGCGGAACATCTGCAATCCTTCGCCTTCCCACTCACCCAAAACATCACTTGATTCTGGGCCTGGCGCTGTGTTCCTCGTATGATCTGGATGTAGCCACTTAGCATAAACCGCCTCTGGGTGAGGCATTAATCCGAATACTAATCCTGTCGCATCACAAACTCCTGCAATATTTCTCATACTACCATTAGGAGATAGTGGGAATGGAAGTAACTCATCAGTAATTCCTTCACCATTTTCTGTTGCAGGATCAACATATCTTACTGTAAGTTGATTATTGGCAGCTAACATGTCAAAGTCTGTGGTATCTGGTAATACGAATTTACCTTCACCGTGTCTAACTGGGCAATCGATTCTAGTAATTCCCTTAGTCCAAATACAAGGGCTGTTTGAATCGAACTCTAAAGTAACCCAACGGTCTTCATAACGCCCTGAATCATTGAGTGTTAGGCTCGCTCTTTGAACGAAGTCTGGAAGTGGGTCTTGTCCTGCTGCTGGGCCCGGTAGTAATCCTGTCTTGACCAAAACTTGGAATCCATTACAAATTCCGATTATCGGTTTTCCTGCAGCAACAAATGCGTGAAGTTGGTCACGTAGTGCAAAGCGCATTCTATTTCCTAACAATCGTCCACTACCCAAATGGTCTCCAAAAGAAAATCCACCTGGAACTGCTAGAATATGGAACTCATCTAGAGAATGATTACCATTGATGAAATGATTAACATGAACTCTTGTCGCTTGACCTCCAACCAAGTCAAACACTGCTTTGGTCTCGTGATCACAATTGATTCCAAAACCAAATAATACTGCAACCTTCGGCGTATCTACCATCAAGCAACACCTCCTGTAAGGTCAAGAGTTCCTTGCCATGAAGTAACTAATTGTTCTACTGGTAATTCTACTAATTCATCATATCCATCGGTGATAACAAGGGTATTTCCAATAGTTGAAATTCCTAATAACGTGATGTCGTGGCCGGCCATTGCTTCAACAAAATCAGCTTCGTTTCCGGCTGAAACTCCGATGACGATTCTGCCTAATGACTCACCCCACATCCTCCCCCAGATATCTCCACTTCCGGTTCCATCGATGTCAATATTGGCGCCACATCGCCCACCAATACACATCTCTGCTACTGCTACTGCAATTCCACCTTCACTACAATCGTGAGCGGTACGAACCAATCCGGATTGAATTGTTTTTGATAGAGCGCGATATGTGTCAAGTTGTGATTTAGGATCTAGTAATTGTGGTACTTCACCACCAATTCCGCTTGCTTCTCCGCTCTCCGTTAGCATGAAAGCGATTTCGCTTGCACCCAGTTCTTGCTTGCTAGTTCCAACCAAATATAGGCGCTCTCCAGCGCCTTTGAGGTCGCTTGTAGCAGTGTATCTAACATCTGGATGGTCACCGAATAAAGAGAATAGTAAAGTCGGTGGAATTGATATCTTGCCCTCTCCACTACCATAATCATTCTTCATTGAATCTTTACCACTAACACATGGTAATCGATAAGCCCGACAAACTCTCTCCAATTCTCGATTTGCTCGAACAAGTTGTGCTAATTTGAATCTTCCATCAGGTGTCTTGACCGATTCTATTGGGTCTGGCCAGCAGAAATTATCTAGTCCTGCTATCTTGTCAACATCGACTCCAACACATACTGCATTACGAACTGCTTCGTCAATAGATGCTGCAGCCATTGCGCCTGCGTCAATATCTGAATATCTAGGTGCAATCCCACAAGAAACCACTATACCATGTGGATTGCCATGAATCGGTGCGATAAGTCCTGCATCTCCAGGTCCATCTCTTTCAACACCAACGAATGGCTTGATGACAGTCTGAGCGATAACTTCGTGGTCATATTGACGAACCCATGTTTCCTTGCTAGTGATATTTGGTCTTGCCAGCAGTCGTAGTAAGAGGTCATTGTGATCGCTTTGTACTGGGGCGCTGAATGATTCTAGTTGAGGGGCTTTCCATTCCGATTCCAGTTGTAATTGTGGAACGCCATCATGAAGGAATTCGATTGGTAAATATGCTACAGTCATTTCATTATACTTGACATGGAAAATTCCAGTTGAAGTAAATGTTGCAACTGGTGTTGCTTCCACTTCGTGCAGTGCAGCCAGTGCATCAAATGCTGCACAGTCTTCTTCCTTCACCGCAACTGTCATTCGCTCTTGACTTTCTGAAACTAGAATTTCCCAAGCTGAAAGTCCGGCTTGCTTTAGAGGTACTTTTGCTAAATCAATTTCACAACCATTTGTATATTCTGCCATCTCACCAATAGAGGATGAAAGTCCGCCTGCCCCATTATCGGTAATACAAGTAATCAATCCGCTATCACGCGCTTCGAGAATCATATCAATCATTTTCTTCTGAGTGATCGGATCGCCTATTTGAACTGCTGAAGAAGGGGATTCCTCGGTTAATTCGAGTGAAGAAAAGGTTGCCCCGTGTATTCCATCATAGCCAACTCGGCCACCGACCATGTAGACGATGTCTCCTGATGTTGGGGTCTTGATGTGCGATTCTCTTCCATCTGCTAAACGACGCGGCATAATTCCTATTGTACCACAGTAAACCAATGGTTTACCGATATATCTGTCATCGAAAACTATCGCACCGTTGACGGTTGGTATTCCAGATTCATTACCTCCAACTCTAACTCCGGCATGGACTCCACGCAAGACTCTAGATGGGTGGAACAGATTGTCTGGTAAGTCACCTTCCCAGTCGGGTGGACCGAAACAGAAAACGTCAGTATTGGCGATTGGTCTTGCTCCCAATCCAGTTCCAAGGATGTCGCGGTTAACCCCGACAATCCCTGTCATAGCGCCGCCGTAGGGGTCTAATGCGCTTGGTGAATTGTGAGTTTCTGCTTTCATACAAATTGACCAGTCGTCATCCCAAGCGATTACTCCAGAGTTGTCGTGGAAGACTGAAAGTAACCAATCAACATCTTTTTGCATGTCGTGTGTTGGATCCATAATGTGAGTTTTGAAGATTGAATCAATCGTAGTATCCTCGCCGGTTTCTGTATCAACGTGGTGTATTTTTGATGCGAAAATCTTGTGCTTACAATGTTCAGACCATGTTTGTGCTAAGCATTCCAACTCGACATCTGTTGGCGCATCGGGTGAAATTCCTATCGCTTCTCTAAGATTACGAGTCGCTTCATCTCGGTAGTGTCCTTGAATGGTTTGCATCTCTTCTAGATTTAGCGCTAGTAGTCCTGTATAGGATAGCTCTTCTAATTCAGCATCACTAATTTCCAAATTGACTCTTTCTGGCGTGGTGAACACTTGTGCTGGTCTTTCTGGGAATTCAATCTCTGGCCAATTACCATTGGTGCATGCTGTTGAATCAGAAACAAGGGCTCTTTGGATCAAGCCATTGTGGATTGTTCCCGCTAACCATTGACTATCACAATCGCTTGGCAATCCATAGAATGCGTAAGTGATATAGGTTGAAATTTCAGCATCGCTTGCTTGTGGAAAAATTGTGTGAAACCCATCAACTGCTGCTTTGCCAGGATTATCGGTAACGCCGGGTTTGAATCCAATGGTTATCACACAATCCGGCGCAGTAGGGAAAATATCCGAATTGCTCATTGCGAGAGTATTAGTAAATCCTGTTTCAATGATCGGGTCAGTAAATAAATCGTCTGAACGTTTTGCAATTTCCTCTTCTGAAATATCAGATTTGATGAGAAAGCCAACTATGCTACGAACCTCTGTTGCACTAACTGCATGGTCTGAAAGTAATTGGCGGCGAGTGGAATCTCCACGCACATCGCGCATCCCTTGGCCTTGTTTTGGTGTGACTTCTACGCGGGTTACAGCCATGGCAAAACACCGCCCCCCTATGGGGGGCGTTTGGAGGCCATCGCCTACGCTCTTTGAACAATACGGAAGTATTCACTGTAACATCTGTGCTAAATATTGCCCTGTAAAACTCTCTTTATGCGCTGCAATGTCTTCCGGTGTGCCTTTTGCAAGCAATTGACCGCCGCGTTCTCCACCTTCTGGGCCTAAATCAATAACCCAGTCGCTAGACTTGACCACGTCAAGATGATGTTCGATAACAATGATGGTATGACCCTTGTCTCTCAGTTCAAATAATACTTCAATTAATTTCTTAACATCTGAAAATGCTAGACCTGTTGTTGGTTCATCAAGAATGTAAACTGTATGCTTATTTGGAGTTCGTCTTAACTCGCTAGCAAGTTTCACTCTCTGCGCTTCTCCACCAGAAAGGGTTGTTGCAGGTTGACCTAATCTAATATAATCAAGTCCAACGATGCTGAGTGTCATCAATGTACGATGTATCTTCTTATGATGTTCAAAGAAAATGACCGCTTGGCCAACTGCCATTTTCAATACATCATGAATTGTCTTTCCTTTCCAAGTAACTTCCAAACATTCGCGAGTATAGCGCTTGCCTTCACAAATATCACAAGTCATCCATACATCTGGTAAGAAATTCATTTCTAACTTTATTGCGCCGCCACCCTTACATGCTTCACAGCGACCTCCTTTGACGTTAAATGAAAAGGTTCCAGGGGTGTAACCGCGTTCTTTGGCTAGTGTTGTCTTAGAAAATAGACTGCGAATCTCGTCGAACACTTTAGTATAAGTCGCAGGATTTGAACGAGGAGTTCTACCGATAGGAGCTTGGTTGATGACGATCGCTTTGTCAACATATTCCATTCCCTCTATTTTGTGATGGCTGCCGATTACTGTGTCGGCGTTGTGTAGGCTTCGCTTCAACGCAGGTGCTAAAATTCCAGAGACCAGGGATGATTTTCCTGAACCAGATACACCGGTTACTGCGGTCAAACAACCCAATGGAAATTGAACATTAATCGACTGTAAATTATTGTGAGTTGCTCCTTTGATTTCTAACACTTTTCTAGTTGGTTTCTTACGCGAAGATGGCACTGGTATTGATTTTCTACCACTAAGATAGGCGAGAGTAATAGATTCTTCATTGTCCATTACGTCCAAAGGTGGTCCATTAGCAACAACCCGTCCACCCTCTAGTCCGGCGCCTGGGCCTAAATCACAAAGCCAATCCGCTTGGCGGATGGTTTCTTCATCGTGTTCAACTACCAGTAGAGTATTTCCAAGGTTGCTAAGATCGCGTAGTGTTTCCAATAATCTTGCATTATCGCGTTGGTGTAGACCAATTGAGGGTTCATCGAGAACATACATCACTCCGGTTAATCTTGAGCCAATTTGAGTTGCAAGACGGATTCTTTGGCTTTCACCACCTGAAAGGGTATTGGCCCCTCTATTCAAGGTTAGATAATCTAATCCTACGCTGTCGAGGAATCCTAATCGTGATTCTATTTCTGCCAAAATCTCTTTACCGATATAGAGGCTTCTTTCATCGAGTATTTCCATCATGTCGGCAAAGGCTTCTGGGGCACCCTCTCCATCTGGTTGCCATGACCTAATCACTGATAATGCGTCGTGAACTGAGCAATTACTAACTTCTGGAAGGCGAATGCCACCAACTGTTACAAATCGAGCGGCTGCGTTGAGTTTTTCACCATTACACTCTGAACAATCTAAGTCGGTCATGCAGGAAATTAACCGTGAACGGGTTCGTTCGGAGGTTGTTTCTGTATAGGTTTTCTGAAGGCGCGGTATTACTCCTTCCCAGGGTTTGCTGTAGTTGTATTGTGAACCGGATTCACTAGTGAATTTATAGTGGATTATAGTTGAACCGGACCCGTACAAAAGTATGTCTTTTTCGTCATCATCTAACAGTTCAAAGGGTGCTGTTGTAGAGATCCCATAATGCTGGCAAGTGTTTTCCATTAATTTCCTATACCATGATGGAGACATAGATTGGCGCCATGGAACGATACAACCTTTGGAAACGCTGGCGTGCTTATCGATAATTAATTGATGATTGAATTGGCGTTGTACTCCGAGTCCTTGGCAAGAACTGCATGCGCCCAGGGGTGAATTGAATGAGAACACCCGCGGTGATAATTCAGGCATGAAGGCGCCGTGATCTGGGCAAGCAAAATCTTCTGACCATGCAACGGTTTCTCCCTCTTTGGTAAAGCGGGAGCGGGTTCCTTCACTGAGCTTCATTTCTTCAGGGGGCGCCCTTAAACTTTCGATAGCTGTAGTTCCACCACCTAGTTTGATTGCAGATTCCACCGCCTCGGTCAGGCGCTGGCGGCGGTCTTTGGTGCAGGTGACGCGGTCTATTCGGACA
This sequence comes from Candidatus Poseidoniaceae archaeon, assembly GCA_028821785.1. Classification (GTDB taxonomy): domain Archaea; phylum Thermoplasmatota; class Poseidoniia; order Poseidoniales; family Poseidoniaceae; genus MGIIa-L1. The sequence continues at coordinate 6,263 of JAPKFC010000032.1, forward strand.
TCGATATCGTGGCGGAAATTTTTGTCTAATTGAGGGGGCTTTTCAAATTCCACTTCGTGTCCATTGACTTTTCCATTAAGATATCCCTGCTCAATTAACTGTCGGAATAAATCAAGATGAGTTCCTTTTCTAGAACGTACTATCGGACTCCAAACGGCAACTGCGTGACCTTCCATATTCCACATAATGTCATCTACAATCTCTTGAACGGTGCGTCTAGCAACTTCACGGCCACATTGCGGACAGTGTGGTTTGCCGATTCGGGCCCATAATAATCGTAAGTAATCTTGAATTTCAGTGACGGTTGCAACAGTTGAACGAGGATTGTGGCTGCCTTGTTTTTGATCGATAGAAATCGCTGGAGAAAGTCCTTCGATTGAATCACAATCTGCTTTTTTCATTTGCCCGATAAACTGTCGCGCGTATGATGAGAGGCTTTCGACATAGCGCCGTTGGCCTTCTGCGTATAATGTGTCAAATGCTAAACTAGACTTACCGGACCCGGATACGCCGGAAATAACGACAAATTGACCCTTGGGTAATTTGACATCGATGTCTTGCAGGTTGTGAGTTCTAGCACCCTTTACCTCAATCCATCCTGCATCGCCGGGCTCACTCATTACCTCACCAATTAACTGGGCGCGTCAAGGGTTCAAGAAGTCCTCCCTAAGCAGGGCCTCGTCATCATCTTTGAGATTCAGGACCGGTGAAAGGAACTTTTGATGCGAAACGCACTGGGTCATCGCTTTGCGGGTGAAGGAATTCTAGCGCTGTCGCGTGTAAGCAAACGCGATTTAACGGATTGGCAGAGGATTCGTGTAATTCGTCACCAACAACTGGGCAGCCTAGGTCCTTCATCGCCATCCTAATCTGATGTCTTTTTCCAGTATCAATAGTAATGTGAATGAGTGATACGTGGTCGTCACTATCTTCAATATCCCAATGTGTAATTGCTTTTTTAGCACCTTGATAGGTTGAACTTACCTTTCTGACATGGAGGTGTTTGTCCTCTACTAACCAAGCGGAAACAGTTCCTGAATTTTCCTCCGGACGGCCTTCTACAAGAGCGTGGTATGTGCGCTGTACACTGCGTTCTGCGAATTGTTGTTGTAGTGTTTCTTTGTGTTGTTTATTCTTAGCGAAAACCATCACACCGGATGTGTCTCTATCCAAACGGTGAACGATGTGGCACCAATTTCTTTCACCACTAAATTGTACATAATCAACACAGCGAGAATGTAGTGTGTCGGTTTCTAATTTATTGGTTGCAATAGATAGCATCCCTTCTGGTTTAATGACTACCAATATTGCCTCGTCTTCATAGATGATGTCAATTTTTGGACCATTATATTGAGATCTTGGTGATGGTGATTCTTCAGCGGCTTTGACCTTGTCTAAAATTTCAATATTAGTTCCGACTACAACTTCATGTTTAGCGCGATTACAAACTTTACCATCGACGATGACCCTGCCACTGGTTAGCATTTTACGCAGTGTTGATTTGCTAGATTGTGGAAATAGTTTAGCCAAAACGTCTAACAAATTGCTTTCTTTATCACTACTGTATTGCATAATTTCACCTCATAATATAAGTGCGTCGATCCACGCTCCAACCCCAGCCTTCTGGCCCGGTTGTAGTAGAGTTAATGCATCTGCACTAGCTAAACTTTCTAAATTACCTGAGCCTTGATGGCTGCCTTGTGTGCCAATCAGACCTTCTTCAGTACTATGGATTTGTATTCTTCTAAGAGTGGTGCAATCATCTGTTGATTTTATTTTATCTGCCAACTTTACACGTACTGGGGTTTCGATTGGCCCTGAAGCAGAAGTTGAGTGGCGTAGCCAAGGCGCCACTATCATTCTGAAAACTACATGGCTACTTACAGGATTGCCTGGAAGGCCAAAGATTGGGGTTCCTTTCCATGTTCCAAATAATGGAGGGGAGCCTGGCCTTATTTTGACTCTCCAAAACTTGAGGTCTCCTTCTTCTTGCATTATCTTTCGAACCAAATCCCAATCCCCCATACTCACTCCACCAGATGTTAGAATGACATCGCTGGTTTTTGCCGCTTGGTCGAGAGCTGTTCTCAATTCGTTAATTGTATCTGGTACTGCATTGAATCTGTGCGGTTGGTGTCCTAGCCATTTTACAAGTCCTGCTAATCCAAATGAATTAGATTCGTATAACTGGCCAGGTTGAAGTGGTTGTCCAGGAGAAACCAACTCATCTCCGGTCGAGATTATTGCAACTTTTGCTTTAGTTACTACTGGAACCTCGGCATAACCCATTGTAGCACAAAGTCCGATTTTACTCGGAGTTAATATCGAACCCTTTGATAGTGCAACCTGCCCTTTTTGTAAATTCTCTCCTCTTTTACGGATGAAGTGTTTTTTGGATTGTTGGAGAAGAGTTACTGATTGTTGTTGTTCATCAACTTCGCATAATTCAATTTGCAATATTGAGTCAGCACCTTTCGGAATTGCTGCGCCAGTCATTATTCGATAGGCGCAACCCACTTCTACGTTTGAAGATTCAATATCAGATCCTGCTTGAGATAACCCTGTGATTTTAAGAATACTTGGAGGAGTTAATGTGTCTTCAAATCGCATTGCGAAACCATCCATTGCTGAATTATCAAAGGCTGGGTCATCGACTTTGCTGATCAAATCAGTTGCTAAAATACGACCATGTGCATCGTCTAACGATAGTGTTTCGTTGTCTAATGTGAGTGGGGTTTGTTTAGCGATGCGCACTGCTTCGTCTAAAGATACGAAATACGGAACTTCCCCCATAATTATTGGCGGGATGATTGGTTGGTTTGAGGGTGTGGGTCGGGTAAAATACAAGTTAAATAATATCTAATACAGATATTCAGTGGATTTGGCGACAATCTATTCATCTAACTAACCATGGGATGGGGTATGGAGGCGTTAACAACGGGCGTTCTCCTCATAGCGCTTTGTTTGGTCGCTTTTCTTTACGCGAGTGTTGGCCATGGTGGAGCTTCTGGTTATTTGGCGATTTTATCACTCACCGCCTATGCTTCCCAAGATTCTGCTTGGCTAAAACAGCACGCCTGGAGTTTGAATTTAATCGTCGCTGGGCTTGCTTTTATTGCATACAAACGCTCTGGTTACTTTAGTTGGAAACTAACTCTTCCATTCCTTATTACTAGTATACCCGCAGCGATAATTGGCGGTTATCTGAAAGTTGATCATAGCATATATGACACTTTATTGTCACTGACTTTAATCTTCGCAGCGTGGCGATTGATGACAATAAAAAACAAAGATTCTGAAGATATTTTTGTTGAACCACCAGCCCATCACATTGCTGCAATTGTCGGATTGGTTATTGGTTTACTGAGTGGAATTATTGGAATCGGTGGTGGAATTTTCCTTTCACCGATTATCTTGTTATTTGGCTGGGGTGATGTGAAAACTACTGCCGGTGTTGCTGCTGCGTTCATTTGGTTAAATTCTGCAGCCGGGTTGATCGGAAGCACTATCTCTGGCCAACTGGTTCTCGATGGTGCGGTTTTGTTGCCATTTGGCATGGCTGTAATTATTGGTGGAGTGTTTGGTGCAAAAATCGGAGCTGATGTTTTATCACAACAGACCGTTCGTAGATTATTGGTTTCTGTACTTCTACTAGCTGCATTAAAGCAGGTAGTGGAATTATTCAGCGCCTGGGCTTAATAATTATAAAAAGTTTCAGAATTCCATGATGTTTCCACATTCTGGATATGCGCAAGAAACTGTATACTTAGCCTTCTTTGGTTTCGGTGTTTTCAACATTGAACCACACATTGTACATTGTATAGTAAGGGTTTCTGGGCCCTTCTTCTCTGGTGCATCGGTTAGAGTACGTCCAACATCTGTTGACCAACCAAGTGAATCGGTATAGGTATCGACCTTCTTCATTTTCTTTTGTTTTAGTGAAAGGCGCATCTTGCGCTTCTTTTTCTTTGGTTTTGGTCCCTTTTCAGCCATGTCAATCTGTCCCCCCCTCGTGGTTGTCATATTCAATTACTTCGGCTATATTCTTCACCTAAAAACTCTGAAACACCATTCACTGGAGTATGGACGATGTGACCATTTGCTTCTAATGCTTCGACCAAAGGTGGCCGTGCGTGATTTGGATCTGTGTGGTAAACAACTACTTCTTCGGCTTCACATGCTTTAGCAAATTCAATAATTTCTTTGTGTCCTGCGTGGGTTGAGAATGTGAATTGATCCAATTCAAGTGGGATTTCTGTCATTTTACCAAAAATGCGAAGTTGTCCTTTGTCCTGTAGCATTCTACCACCGGTTTTGCTAGCCTGATAGCCAGTTTGTAAAATGGCATTTTTATTATCGTGTCGAAGTCTGTTGAGATACCAAAGCGCTGGTCCACCTTCAAGCATTCCTGAAGTAGTAACTATTACGTCTGCATCTAAAGCTTTCTTTTTATCAGATTTGCTAGAAACTTGTCGAGACCAACGCCAAGAAGATTCTAGGGCTGCAGGATCTTTCAAAGATTCTGGGTGTTGCATTTGTAATTTGGCAATCCTCTTACCCATGCCATCAACATGAACATCGAGGTGTGGCATATATTTGTGTAAATTCATTACGATATCTTGGGTTCTACCATTGGCGAAGGCTGGAATTAATGCAGTGCCGCCTCTATCAACAACTTGTTGAATTCTATCCATGAAACGTAATACCTCTTGTTGCATATCGGGATGATCTCTTCCCCCATAGGTACCTTCGAGGAAAACGGTGTCAACCTTTCTTGGTTTTGCTCCACTGGTTAGGGGGGAATCTCTGGTATCAAAATCCCCGGTTAGCAGAACCTTACGGTTTGGAGTTTCTATTTCCAACATTGCTGCACCAGGAATATGGCCTGCTTTATGCAAAGATAATTGCCAATCTTCATGTTGCCATTTTTTATTATAATCATGAATTTGCCATGATTCTAATGCCGTATCTATATCTCTTTTATCCCAGGCCAATGGATATTTTTCTATCGAACTTACTTTGTAACAATCATGCCACATTAAATTTGATATTTCTGCTGTTAAAGCAGTGCCGTGTAATTTAGTTCGGTGATTAGCACATAGCCAAGGAGCCATTCCGAGATGATCTATATGAGAATGAGTAATTATTGCATCCTTTACCATAGGTGCTTCTGAAGGATAACGGGGTGGGTTTGTTGGAGCTAATCCGTAATCTAATAAAAGTCGAGTTGATTTAGCATCTTCAAGCATAATACCAACGTTGCCAACTTCATCACCGCCGCCCAAATAATGATATCTCAAGCCCTTTTTTGGAGGATTTTCAGGATATGATGAAGTTCTTCCAGGAGCATATAACACCATATCAATCAAACAACCCTGATGTTAATGTCAAAAGAACCTGTGGTATAATCTGTTTAACCCATACCCCTTAATTTCCACTGCAACCATTTTTTTTAATTTGTAAATATTTTTTCCATTCATCTTTAATCTATAACTTCAATAACCTCTCGCGACCATATCTTCTAATCCTTACTTTCGTTATCTACAATCATCATATCTACCTTACTTTCGTTAAAGATCAATAAATCTCTCCATAGGAAACAAGGGGGTGTGATGACATATTCCCTTTTCATCACTTCACTTAATTTTTATAATTCCACTCCAATCATCATTATTTTTTATTTTGAACCCATATATCATCTTTTTAGTTTTCTTATTTTCTCTGCAATGGACATCGGCAACTTATTTTCCCAAACTATATTTTATCCTTCAAAACTAATAATTCAAATTACCACTGGACAAAGAAACCATCTATAATAATCATCTGGCAAGGGGTAATGGCACGTATAGCAGACCATATTTTCATCATCGATGAAGATTTATGTTATGGTTGCGCTGCGTGTATAGCTTTATGTCCAATTAATATAATTGAATTAAAAGATAGATTGGTTGTTGTTGAAGAAGAAAAATGCACCCATTGTGAATTGTGTATCCCTTCATGCCCCGTTTTTGCTCTAAGCATAAAACCTGAAGGGGTGCAATTAAATGTCTGATATAGTGATTGTTGGTGGCAGTATTGAAGGCCTGATCCTATCCATTTTATGTGCTAAAAAACACAATGTTACACTTATCGACATTCATCCAGAAATTGGTTTTCCTTGTGTAATTCCAGGTTGGATAGAGAGGCGGGAAAGTTTAGAGAAATATTTAGGAAATGATGAAATAACTCATTTGAAAATTTTACAAAATCCAAACGGCTTTGCTCTGCGTGGAGAATGGGTATTCAAAATTCTAACAATAAAAGCAGCTCAACTAGGAGTTCAGATTTTGCTAAGATGCAGGGTTACCAAGGTTCAACAATCTTCATCACAAACAACCATTTCTACCATTGGAGGCAATAATAATGGAGATGGAACAATAATTTGCGACAAAATGTTTGATTTAACAGAATATACAGCACAAGCACCAGGGAAATTACAACACTCTATGATGGAATTAAAAGATCAAACAAATCCAAAACAAAGTTTTCACCATTGGGGCGGGCTTGCACTTTCTCAAGAACTACAAAATACAACATCAGAGCCAATACTTCAATTAATACGCGATGATGGATTGTGTGAGTTTTGGTATGATAAAAAACCAACATGGAAACCAAAAAACGGTTGGGTTGAAATGATGCAAAACGCAACACCAAAGCCCCTCAAAGAAATGAGTATTGACAATAGCATCGCCCATGCCGAGTCTTTATTTAAGTCACTTAATCACTGATTTCACTTCAGTAACCTCCCACTATGTTGAAAACCCCCATGGTTTGGGCCAAAACAGTGAGGATAGCCTTCACTGAGTTGATTTCAGATGGCCGAACATCCAATGGCAGACCTCCGTCGCAAACTTCACGCAGCAGGATTACTTGCAAAGCCTGCAGGCAAATCATGGTCGAAAGTAATTTTTCTTTTCATAATAGTGGGTGGACTAATTTATGCCCATACTCAAATTACATTTATTCAAGGATTAATTATTTTACCAATTACAGCATTATTCGCTACAACATTAGCTATGACAGCACACGAAGGAGTGCATTCCTCCGCTTGTAATTCTAAGTGGGGAAATCTAAGTCTTGCTGGATTAGCATTCCCTCTATTCTCTGGTATGTCGATGGAATATTGGCGTGTAAAGCACAACATAAAACACCACGCCCACCCGAATGTAATTGACAAAGATCCAGATATTTATGCATGGCCGCTTACCTTTACTAAGGAAGAATATGATTCTAGTGGGCCGATTAGAAAAATATTCCAAAGATATATTCAAGCGTGGATATTCTGGCCAATATCCCTTCTAGTTGGACATTTACTTCGTTGGGATGGTATTTGGTATCTTATTAGCCATCCATTTGTTTCTAAAAAGAACCACAGGTTTTCTAAGATTTGGTTTGCAGACTCTGGGCTTATTTTACTACACTTTTACTTATGGTTAGTTCTACCAGTTCAACTTGGAATGCCATGGCAAACCGTAGTTGGATTCTATGTATTGCTGTGGGCTTTAGTGGGAACAATACTAACTGGTGTTTTCCTTGTCGGTCACGCTGGAAGGCCGATTGTAGTTGAGTATGATAAGAATTGGCGCTTGCAAATAGAAACCGCCCGCCGTATAAAATTCGGACGAATTGGCTCTTTCTTTTTCGTTGGATTGGATTATCAAATAGAACACCACCTCCTCCCTGCATTATCACATTTTAACCTACCAAAGGCAGCACCAATGGTCAAACAGTATGCAGAAGAACGTGGCTGGGAATATGAAGAAATAGGTTTTATTCCCGCCCTTTGGTCTTCAACAGTAGCCCTGAAAAATGCATGGAAAACTCCATCCATTGTGATCGATACCACCCTTGAAGGCAATGCCAATCTAGTTGAAGATCTTTCACACTGATGTAGAAAAAACATCATCACTTATCACTGTCTGGATAAAACCATGGGCAGCGAGAAACTCTTTCTTGAAAGCATAGAAGCGGGCTATTTGACCAATTTCACAGCCAAGGTTACCATTACTGAAGAAGATAAAGTCGTTCTTGATAGAACACTATTCTATCCACTTGGCGGCGGCCAAAATTGGGACACTGGAACATTGGATGGCCCTAATGGGACATTACAGGTTAGTGAAGTAAGGGGCCGGGATGATATTTACCACCATTTAGAAAAAGGCCACCAACTGGAAGTTGGTGATGAAATCACAGGTAAAATAGACTGGCAGAGGAGATATGAGCACATGCGTATGCACACAGCCCAACACCTGGTTAGTGGAGTTGTATATGATAATTTTAATGCAGCTAGAACAGTAGGTAATCAAATTCATACAGAGAGGTCGAGAATTGATTTTAACCCAATCAAATTCGATGAAGAAATGTTACAACAACTCACTCAACTAACCAATGATCTAATCGATGAAAATCACACGGTTAGTGATGAAGAAATGACCCGATCAGAAATTAATGCTCTAATGCCACCAGAGCGAACAAACATGGATTTATTACCTGCTTCTATCAATAATTTAAGAGTTGTAAAAATTGGTGAATCCCTTGACTTATGTCCATGTGCTGGGACACATGTCAAACAATTAGGTGAGATTGGCCATATAGAAATTATTGGTAAGAAATCCAAAGGAAAGGGTACACAGAGGATATCATATGCTCTTAACGAGGGAGAAATTTCCTTTGAACCCAGCAACAAAATCATTTAATTTGAATGAGAGTTTTTACAACCCTATTAGTGACTTTAGCCTTTCAAAAAACGAATAATATTAATTTCACTCAAAAAGTAATTAAACGAGATACAATAAAAGGATATTAAAAATCTAAATCTTCATCCAAGATTTCATCTAAATTGGAAATAGCATCCTTCAACTCCTTTCTAGCGCGTTGGCGCGTCTCAAAACCAATAGCTTCGACATCATCAACCAATTCCTTTGCCACATTTTTAGCATCTGCAGCGGCGTGAATGCGATCGGACAGCTCCAAGTCTTCTCCAACTCTATCACTTCTATCCACTTTAGTAATTGGCTTACTCGGAATAGTTCTCGCCCCGTGGTGGGCAATACTTGCCTCAGCCTCAGCATCACTCCAAGCTTCTTGACCGATTTGGGTTGCAACATCGACTTCAGGGGCATCGTCTTTCCATGGATTTTGATTGGCAACATCGCGAATAATATTGGACTTCTCACTATTTCTCTGAGCAGCAAATAGATCTCCAACCTCTTCTGAAGTTGGTAACGGTGTTGCTGTTATTAGCGCTGCAGCAAGACGTTGCTGTTCGAGTAACACCTCGCCATGGATCTCATCATGGTCGTGTCTATGTGGTGAAGCCGCCATCGCTACCAATTCTTTTGCAAACTGAAACAATTCATCTTCAGCAGCAGCAGAAGCAATTAATTCCCGTACATTACGGTGGTGAGAAATACACCCTTTGCAGCGTTGAGAACCGGTCACATCTTCCTCATCACACCGAAGACAACAGGCTTGAAGACCCAATTCCTTCATAGCACGTCTCGGCATTGACATTGTTACTCCTCAAGTCAGCGAGTCACTAATCACCCATCAACCCTATGATGAGAGGCTTCAAAGCACAGCAGCAACACTTCGCGGATATGGGCACACGAGACGACCGAGCAAATTTGGTCGACGACGACCCATTTACTCGTCCACAGAAAGCCAGAATCCACCGCATTCACCAACGTCAAGGAAACGACGGAACAATTCATTTCGATACCAACTCTGGAAATATTGGTGGAATGTTGAATCAATTACTGAGTGGCTTTCAGCAGAAACCAGCAACTATGCATGATGGCAGAATTTGGCACTTTAGTAAAACGGAAAGAAGCCATTTAGCATTTGCAATGGGCGCCTTCACTCTAGCATTAGGATTGATGCGGGTTGGCGGGATATTTTCTATATCACAAGCCGGATTGACTCCATGGATTATAGGGTTGCTACTCGCCATGCCCGTAATGTTCTTGGCGATAGGGCCGGCTTTCTTGTTACACGAAATAGGTCACAAAATAGTAGCCAAAAAGAATGGTTGCTGGGCAGAGTTTAGGGCAGACCCGCGAGGTCTCAGAAACGGAGTCTTGGTGGCGGCACTCCTTGGAATTGTGTTCATGGCACCTGGTGCCGTTATGGTTGCTGGTTTAGTTACAAGACGGCAAAATGGCCACATTGCAGTTGCAGGCCCGCTGGTTAATTTAGCTTTATTTATCATTGGAGTTCCACTTTGGGGCGCGGTAATAGGACTAACCGGTTCAGCCGAATTCGCAGGAGATGGTTACCTTGAGGGTGGTACATTAATTTGGCAAGCAATGATTTTTGATATTGGATGGTGGTGGCTATTCGCAAATCTAGGTTTGGGGCTCTTCAATATGTTGCCATTTGGCCCACTTGATGGATTGAAGGTAAAGGATTGGAATGAATCAGTATTCTATCTCGTACTGGCAATTTTTGCATTACCAATAATCTGTGGTTTGGTGGGACTTTGGGGGCTTACCGGACTCCTACAAGGTGTTGCAGGTTACTTTTAATCTAGATAAGAATTGACCACAGGGTCTTGATCTAGGTGGAAGAAAGAGTATGTTGCCCACCATACGATAACGTCAAGGCTGTCCACCAGATTTGATACACCACTATTGTCTTCACCATATCCTTTGTCAGTGGTGTCCATCCATTGCTCCATCTCATCCAAAGTATCACAGGTTTGATGATAGCACCAATATCCATCGACTAATCCACCGAATCCCATAGTAACGGTTTGTAGATTATCTTGGAATGATGCGTGGTCACTTCGCGCAGTAGAATCTTCATAGACAATAATTTCAGGCCGACCTCTTGCCAACCAATCATCAACCTTCCAAGTATCAGCTTCAAAACCAGTACCCACTAACACAGATTGTTGCTGTTCAACACCAATAGCATCAGAACCAATCCACATAGCAAGGCCAACCATCTCAGGCTGCATTAGTTGCGTATGGTCATCAGAAGGCCCAATATAGACTCGCATTGGCCAAACTTCCTCATCTTTAGGATAGCCATCTGGGTCAACAGAAGGGTTGGGGTCAGAGTGTGGTGCGCCACCACCACCAGGCCAGTTCACTCCAGCCATATCGAGATTGACATAATTTGTAACAACTACATCGGGGTTATCTTCCTTAACATAATAATCAGTCCAATAATCACTACCCCTCTTACCACCCTCTTCTCCAGACCATAGGCAGAAAACCATCGTTCTACGCGTCTCATAATTAGCCATTGCTTCAGCGACGGTCAATACCATACTGGTACCAGCGGTGTTGTCATATGCGCCAACACGCGTTCCATATGTTCGCATACCGGTGACGTGAGGATCTATCAGTAGTGCGTTAGCAGGAGGGGCGATGTCAAAGTGAGCACCAAACACCATCCACTCATCAGGGAACTCACTACCATATCGAAACCCACAGATATTGTACGCTTCTGGATTTTGGTTATCTAAAAGATCGGTAAATGAATAGCGCTGAGTAACAACATCCAATCCAAACGATTCTAATTGGTCTTGTAAGTAAACTGCACCAGCCTCGTAAGCAGTATTACCTTGGCCAGCCCACCGATCGAGATAACCAACAGCACCATCTGACAAATCCAATGGGTCGGGGGTTTGGTCGGTAATATGACTTAGGAAGTTGTAGGTCGTCCGGCCATTAACCACGCCAGTAGAATGACGACCACCCTCATCCTCTGAATATCCTGGAGCGACATCTCTTGCCACAGTTAGTGGATAATAGGCGACAGCCCCTCCAGTTTCTTGGCTACTATTGAATGTGATATTTTCACTGCCAATACTCATCACAGCACCACGGTCTGCACTAAGGTGTCCATCTTCAGCAATCCAAGTTGCCCAAGATTCATTGATTTCCCTAATAGGCCAATTCTCCCTACCAAATTCACCAATAAAGATGAATGCCGTATTAGTTCTCGGTGGTGCTAAAATATTCAGTTGAACCGAATCCCCTTGGCGTAAATCAACCACAGTAGAATTGAAAACATATCCAGATAAAACGTCTTTAACCAAATAAGGCACGAATGCCGAAACGTCTTCCTCAGCAGAAATAGTTAGGGCTTGAAATACCCCCCCAGTCAGAACCTCCGGGGTGATGACAACGTCATTCATACTAGGCGCATCATCTCCACCATCTTCGCCAAAGCAACCCGACAATGGGGCCAAACACATGATACCCACCAATAGCAAAGCGCGCAGATGTGTCGTGCCCAGCATGATGTTGCGTGGACGCCCCCCTTCTCAAGTCTGCGCCTACTTAGAATCATCAACAACAGTAAAATGGGGTGCTAAGGCGGTGTAAAAAGGAAACCAATTTACACAAAACGGGGAAATGCTGTCAAACTAGCAAAGGTTTGATAAGGGTTCAAGACCAACTAATAACTGAGTAAAATGGCCATAATGGTAGAAACAATTGTGCACGAATTAGTACTTTGTAACAAAAGAAAGAAGTTAGCAAAGAAATCGAAGACTATCCCACAGCGAACAAGTTATCTTTGGGCTAAGACAGTAGTCTATGACGAAGCAGATCAAAAATGCCCCGTTATCGAAGGATAGTTTGTGAGCAAAATCACAACAATTCATTTGGAACTGGTGTTTGATCCATGTGTAAGAATGCGTAAACTGCCCACCAGGTAACAATGTCCCATGAGTGAACCAAATTCGATTCACCAGTTGCATTATCGGTGACCATGTATTCCTCCATCGTTGTTAATTTATCACAAGTCTTGTGATAGCAAGGATAGCCATCAACAACTCCATTCCAACCAAGCGTAGCTACACCAATCTGTTGGAATGAATCATGGTCACTGCGAGCGGTTGGACTTTCATAAATAGCCACAGTATCTTGGTAATTATTTTGCCACAAAGGACTTTCACCAGCAGCGTCCCATTCATTACGTCCATTTTCAATCTGATAAGAAAGGTCAAACGCATCAGCACCAATCCATTCTGCTAAATGATACATACCTGGTTGGTCAATAACATCACCACTACCGTCAGGGCCGAGGTAAACAGAGAGTGCAAAATCTCCGGGATAATTTATGCCCGCCATATCGAGGTTGAGGTAATTGCTCACCGTCACGCCGTCAGGGATATCTCCAGCAAATGCACCAGATCCCCAAAGGCCTTCTTCTTCTGAAGACCACAAACAGAACACCATTGTTCGCCGAGCATCAAAATCAGCAAGGACGCTTGCAGTGGTCAAGACCATTGAAGTGCCTGCTGTGTTATCATAAGCACCAGTTCTTGTTCCATATCCCTGTTCATCAAGCCCTGGAATAACTGTAATCGGTGTTGCGTAAGGAGCAATGTCAAAGTGTGCACCAAAAACCAACCATTCATCTGGATAAACAGTACCGGTTTTGTAACCACAAATATTGACGGCCCACAAAGTTCCACTTTGGAAACGATGAACTTCAACATCCAAACCATATCCAATCATAACGCCTTCAAAGTAGGTAATTGCATCTTCATAAGCAGGATTTCCGTTTCCAATCCAACGGTCTAAATAGCCAACTGCGCCATCAGCAAGATCGGTGGGATCCGGCGTTTCATCAGTGATGAAATCGACCCATTCATAGACGTCTCGTCCATTGAGCCATCCTCCACTTGCACCGACTCCATTTTCCTCAGATAAGTCATCACGTTGGTCTCGAACAGTATTCAAGTGTTTCACAACAACATCTCCACCAGTGTCGTTAGCAGGAATAATCCACGGAAGAAGCCCTCCCCCATCTTCGTTCGCAGAAGCCATAACCGCTGAACCACGGCTCATATCTTCGTGCCACATCATCCATGATTCATTAGCAGCACGAATCGGCCAATTTTCACGACCATACTTACCCATCAACAAAATAACCTCATCATTTCTAGGGGGGAACAGTAATTTTAGAGTAACTTCTTCCCCACTTCGTAAGTCTATGACAGTACCATTTTGGGCCCGAAGTGAACCAGGATCTTGAAGAAAGTAAGGGATGAAGACACTCATGTCGGCATCAGCTTTGAACGTTGTAGAAACCCATTCCCCACCTGGGATGACCATGGAATTATTTGTTGAGCCGCCCTCAACTTCAATAGAAAGTCTCTCTGAATCAGGAAGAGATGAAACCTCGTTTTCCCCGAAACAACCTGCAAAAGTTGCCGAAAACATGAGAAAAACCAACATTCCGGCACGGGTATAAGTTGAGCGCATATTCGCCCCACTTGCACGACATTGTTGAACCCAACGGTTACAAGTTAGAAAGCCACTTCCCGCAACAGTTCTTCTTTCCAGTCACCGGAAACCAACTTCCAATAAAAGGCGAAGCGTTAAGGGGGGTTGATAATCCGGTTTACACATGGCAACTGTCCATTTGGGTCAGAAGCGCAGGGTCTTAGCCCGCGCAATTCCGGATACATATTCCGATGCCTTAGCCAATTATTTTGGAACAGGTCCAACCGATTTGACACTTGCTAGAAAGCAACATTCAGCCTATTGCCAAACCTTTGAAGACGCTGGCTTAGAAGTAATTATTTTGGATGCAGATAACAATCATCCAGATTGCTTATTCGTTGAAGATCAAGCTATTATCATAGATGGGCATGTATTACTTCCGATCCCAGGACACCCTTCAAGAGTCGCCGAACAACCACCTATAGCAGAATTTTTAACTCAGCAATACGGTTCTGATAAAGTGCAACACATGCACTCAAAATGTAAAATGGATGGAGGGGATATACTTCGCCTTGGAGACTTATTTTTCGTTGGCCGTTCTAGTAGAACAAACGATGCGGGAATAGCGGTGTTGAGAAAATTAGTCGAAGGTCTTGGCCACGAACTAAGAGTAATTGATATGCCACAACAAGCATTACACTTGACTAGTGTTTCTTCAACTCCAACCGATACAATTATCTTTACTCCAGAGGGCTATCTTTCTGAACAAGATTTCGGACAATTGCCAGAAGGGTGCGAAATCCGATGGCTGCCTAAAGAAGAAGTCTATGGCTGCAATACCATCGGTTTAGATAATGGCCAAGTACTCGTCGCTGAAGGATACCCAACAGTTCTCTCAGAACTAGAAGAATTGGGACTTAAGCCAATAATAATAGACATGAGTCAAATTAAAGCAGCCGATGGCTCACTAACCTGTCTTTCAATATTTTATTGAAAACGACCACTATCGTCGTAGACAAAATCATGCCAACGCATTATTGCAATTTCTGCTTCAGCAGAAGTATTACAGACAACAATATCATTCTCAAAAGCTCCAGATGACTGAGAATCTGCAAGAGTAATATTGCCCTTTACAGCGATCACCTCAATCATTTTTTTGTGGTCTCTAAAAATACCTAACTCAAAAACAATCCATGGTTTATCATTGCCAACCAAGGAGTCGAACATCTCGGAAAACAAGAATCCAGCTAAATCGGTAGCGTTGTGGAATGAACACAAACTGCTTAATGTTTCCATTAATGCTAGAGACTTTTCATTAAGTCCTTCAGGAATGCCATCAATTATTGATGATTTACACAAAGTCAACAATGGTCTTTGCTGTTCATCCATAGTTTGGCCACCAACCACTCCTAATTGACAATTTGTTAATTCAAAGTAAATTAAATTTCGTAAGTAAATCTAGAATATAACGAATTAAAACTATAATTAACAAACCAAAGAAAACACTCATTACCGCCTTTGTTGGCAAATATTTTAGTCCGACCTTAGCGCCAATTTGAGCACCAAAGAAGGTTGCTATGATCGCACTAGGCCCGAATACGAAGATATTTTCATCGGCCAAAAATGCTAACTGGTCTGCCGATAATGCAAAACTGTGAGTGATAACTGCAACCGGAACGACTACCATCATTATTCCAAAAGAAGTGCCTATGGCAGTACGGGTCTCCAAATCAGTATAATGGCGTAATAATGGAATATTTATTATGCCCGAACCAATTCCTAAAACAGCAGAAAGTATACCAGCAATACCTGAACCGATTACCACCGGCACTTGCTTAATTCCCTGTTCTCTAGTTACTTCAACATCAGAGATAGCATCACTTTTTATTTTGTTCCAAGTTTTTTGAATTGCCCATAAGATTATCAAAACGCCAATAATTTTGAAGGCTAAATCCATTTTATCTCCTAGGATAATAACTATCAATACTCCAATCATAACTCCAGGGATTGCGCCCTGCAAGGCACTATTACGCACTTCGGTTGACCAATACCCTTCTTTTCGATGAGCCAAACCCGATCCATAGGATACAACCGTGGTTAGAGCTAATGAAACCATTAACAAAGCACCATCGATTTCCCACCCTGCTACGTAGTGCAAAATTGGAACGAACAGCAAACCTCCACCCAAGCCAAGAGGGGCGAATAGCAAGCTGGTCACGAAGACTAAGCCGAGAACGAGGGC
>JAPKFC010000033.1 GCA_028821785.1 Candidatus Poseidoniaceae archaeon
ACACAAGTGGTGCGGTAATGTGTGGATTGAATGATATGGACCAAAGACTTGAGGTCTGGTGGGATGATTACAAAATTGGCATCCCTGAATGAATCGGCTTTCAATGGGCCTATTCGTAGCTAATCCTTGATTCACTCGTTGATTCTAATGAGCCTTTTTATTGGCTACTATTCGCTCTTATTCCGATTACCAGATTTGTTAATCCAGAAAGTAACAATAGAACGCTCAACCAAATCGGCATTAGTAAAATCAAATCATATGGTAAATGAAGCATATCCAATAGTGATTCACCCCTGGCGAATTTACCACCTGCACTTGCAGTCAGTAAAATTGCACCACAAGCTGCCATTCCGAAACTGGATTGGGTCAGTGAAGTTTTTGTTTCATCCCAAATGCTACTACCAACCTTCCATCTGCTAATAAGAACTCCAATCGCAAGTCCAAAACCGGAAAAGGAAAGCCATAATTTGTTGACTAAAATTGCACTCATGAATCCACCATCATTAACTCCGGCTGAATTTATTCCAGATAAAATTGCAAATGGTAAACTAAGTAATCCGAATAATAACGCTCCGTGTGCAATACTATCAAGTGCATCGTTTGCTTTATTATTTGATAATAATTTGAAACTATACAATAGTTTGAGGCCAAAGCAGAGTCCTGCTAATGCAAATGTTCCTACTACCAATTCTGTAGTGACTACGTGTAAGGTTCCTGCTGAAACCATCACAACACACCTCCTTGGACCAGTGGTTGAATTTCATCAAATGTTTTTTCTGCTTTGGTATTGGAAGTT
The DNA here is from genome assembly GCA_028821785.1 of Candidatus Poseidoniaceae archaeon. Lineage (GTDB taxonomy): Archaea > Thermoplasmatota > Poseidoniia > Poseidoniales > Poseidoniaceae > MGIIa-L1. The sequence continues at coordinate 797 of JAPKFC010000033.1, forward strand.
GTTTTATTTCTAGTTTGAAGTAATACTGTTAATCCTGCAAAGAATAGTAGCACACTTATTGCTTGTAGATAGACTGCTGTTGTATCAATACTGAAGCCTTGTTCATTGCTAACTAAGGTGAACCAGGGTGTAGTTTGCTGTGGGCCTTCACCGTCTAAAATAGCCCGCCACTGCATAGTGGAAGGTTGGTTGGCTGTTGGCAACTCAACCATGAAACCATTAACAGAATCGCCAGTAACGATTGCTTGGTTAGCAATGCCGCCATCAATTCTCCATTCAACAGCAACATTATCTGTATCCTCAACCAATAATTGGAAATTAGTTTGTTGCCCTACTTCACGTGAAACAACCGGCATGAAATCCGTAGATAATCGCGGTAAATTATCTGGTATTGGTAGAACTTCGACGTTGTATGCCTGACTTATCCCGAAATGTGGAGTGTCAAAACCGCCATGCTGAATTGATGCGAAGAATGTGTAATTACCAACTTCAGGGGCTCTTAAGACCCACTCGGTTGTATCTCCGTTAGTGAATCCTGTTACTTCGATGTAATTATTGACAGCTCCATTGGAATCAGACAATATTTGCCAACCGATATCTTGTGGAGTGTCGCGATACCCTGTTGTATCGCTCAATAGGAATAAGCCAATTGGAACATAAATTGAAGTTGTCAATTGGTCAACTTGAAGCGTGAAAGTTGTTGCTTGACCAGCATAGATATTCGACTCTGTTGAAAGCATCAGTGATGCGGATGAGGTTGCATTTTGATCTGAATCACCATGGCATGCACCACCGCATTGCATGTCATAGATTCCATCACCAACACCACCGGGTTCAGCTGCTCCTAGATTGGTGGAGAGCAATAATAGACAGAGGACTAGTGTGGCTTTTATTCGCATTAAACTCATTTATTCACCCCTGTTTAGATATCCCATAGCAAATGTAATCAGACTTAGAATAAGCATTATAAATCCAACAATCATTCCTGCGAAATCGTTAGTACTTTGTATTTCTTTGAAGGATGATTCAACTGTAATAGGGAATGATTCACTACCTGCATCCAAGTGCCTTCCATCGACTATTGGTTGAATTGAATATGAGGCATCACCTGAAAATATTGGTGTGTCAGTGAAACTTGTTTGATTGGTTGTAGCGATGACATTGCCATTGCGGATTACCGAGAATTGGCTTTGTGGGCCGTCCCATTGCCATGATAACTCGACTTGTTGTCCGTTCTGAATTGAAGCGATATCACTGACATGTGGCCCGTTTACAACTTCGATTGTTTTAGTTGCTAATCCAATTCCGCCCAAATCATCTACTACCTGTAAAGTCAATGTAACTTGAGAATATGCAGTGAAGGTGAATGATTGCATTGAGTAGGCTGAACCTGAATTCCCACTACTATCTATCCATGACCAAATTGAGTTGACTACTTCGCCATCACTATCACTGGACATCTGGGAAGTTACTGTTATGGTTTCTCCAATCCATACAGGATTGGTGACGATGTCGATCAATGCGGTTGGGGGACTATTGCTTATCGTTGTAGAAGCGATTACCTCTTGACTGTTTTCAATACCATCATTACCAATCACTTTGCAAGTCCAAACTTGACCTGGTCCAAGCATGATTGCAGGTACTGTCTGTAAATTGTCAAGTGAGCCTTCTCTGAATCCATTTCGTAGCCACTGGATGCTGAGAGTAACTGGATCATCATCAGCATCTGAAGAAGAAATATTAGCGACTAAATCAGTGGATGAATCTACACTCTGTGGCAGAGAGAGTGACACTTGTGGAGCGATGTTTGGGCTTACTTCGGCAATCTGAACAGAAAATAACCCTGATGAATCGCCTGAAGTATCGATGTTTCCATCGGCTGCAAGAACTGCAAGAGAGAATGTCACCATGCCGCTTCCAGAACTCGGTGCTGTCCAAGTAACAGTCCATGATGTACTGTCAGATGAGGAGTGTGTTGCTGATAGTTGAAGAGAGTCTACTTGAGCATCAGCGCTAGGATTGGAAAGGATGCCTTTGTCGATATCTAAAGAAAACCCACCTGCAGGGGCTGAAATGCTCATACCGATGGCTAAAACATACTGCTCTCCAGCCGCATACGTGCTAGGATAACCAGATAATTGAGCGTTTATTGGAGAGGTGCTATGGCAACTACAACCATCTGATGTGTTGAATTTACCAGTAGGGTGTCCGTCTATGGCTGGGGCTGATACCACTAACAACAACAGCACCGTTAATGCCAGCGTGCTAAAGCGACCCATGGCAATGCTTTGCAGCATCTGCATTTCATACTTCGGCTTTTATTTACAGTAAATGCTCGGTTTAGAATTCAAATAATGACTTCTGGCTATCACTTTTTTCATCTATTTGAGGAGTTTTAGGTTGTTCTGCACTCGATGAATCTATTTGCGAAAATAATTCTTCTTCACTCCAGATCAAGACTTGTAGAGATTCTGCTTTGGCTAATTTTGTGCCTGCCTTTTCTCCAGCCACCAAGACATCTAGCTTTGCTGAAACACTGCCAACAACTTTTCCTCCAGCATTTTTTATTGATAATTGAACTTCTTTTCTCGGACGGGTCAATGAACCTGTTAAACAGAATGTTTTGCCAGATAGGTTGCCACTGGCTATCGCTTTTGGCTGGTCTTCCACTTCGATAAAGGATACTAAATCAAGTAGCATTTCTGTTCTTGAAGCAAGGCCATCTCTTACTTGTCTGGCCACTATCATCCCGATTCCATCTATTTCAACAAGGTCGCTTAATGCCTCGTTTTCCTGTTCTTGAAGTTCCTCTGCATCAACAACCCACTGCATTAAATTATCAAATGATGTAGCAAATTGGGCTACTAATATTGCTAACTCGGGGCCGATTTTTGCAATACCGAGAGCGTGTAAAAATTTCCCTAGAGTCATTTTCTTGGTTTTGGATAATTCACTGAGAACATTTACTGCTGATTTTTCCCCCATCCGTTCAAGATTTTCTATCTCGGCTTGTTGTAGGCGGTAGAGGTCTGGGATATTTTCAACCAACTTCTCTTCCAATAATTGCTCAACTAATTTCTCTCCGATTCCATCCATTTCCAATGCTCGGCACCAATACAGAATTGAACGGCTTGTTCTTTCTGTGCACATCATATCTTCACAGCGTAACAAAGCCCCATCAACAACTAATAGTGCTTGACAAGCCGGACATAAAGTTGGTATTTCAATCTCCATTGTCTTTGGTAATTCTAAATCAAAAGGACTACCGTCGGCATGGAATCGATCTTTCATATCATTGATTGAGGCTGGTCCTAATCCACTCTCAATTTTGGGAATAACATCGCCACGGCGAACGATTAAAACTTTATCACCAATCTTGACACCTAATCTTTGAACTTCACCAACATTGTGCAATGTTGTATTTTCAACAGTTACACCGCCAACCATTTGTGGTGCGATTTGTGCAACTGGAGTGACCGCTCCTGTTCTGCCAGTTTGCCATGTAACTCCGAGTAATACTGAAACTGCTTCTTCAGGGGGAAATTTCCAGGCTAATGCCCAGCGTGGGTGATGGGCGGTTTTACCGAGTAATTGTCTTCTTTCCAAGGTATCAACTTTGAAGACAAGTCCGTCTATTTCAAATTGGTAATCATCGCGTTGTTGTGCCCATTTGCTAGTCTCTGCGCACATTGACTGGATCGCTTCAGCAGCACCATCAAAATCATGGATATGCCACGGTGCAGGCTCTATACCGGCGGTTTCACTTAACCAAAGTAGCACTTCGGAATCCTGTTTGAAATCTTGAGGAGGAATACTTTGAGGGTGACGGTTATTGGCATCTGGGAACTTGGCATCATATGCTTGGAATACTAAATCCTCTGCCTTTGCTTTACCCTCTGCTCTCTTTTGCCGCAATGCTCCAGCAGCTAAGTTGCGGGGGTTAGGTGAAATATCACGATATTTTTCCTCAAACATTGTTTTGCGCATTACAACTTCACCGCGAACATGGACATCTATCTCCACTCCCAGTGATTCAGGGACATTTTCTATTCTGCGAGCATTGCGAGTGACATCTTCTCCCCGTGCACCGCTACCGCGTGTTGCAGCCCTAACCAAGCGTCCTTTACGATATTCTAGGGATAGGGCAGAGCCATCCAATTTAGGCTGAGAAATGAATCTACTAGCGCCCAATGCGGTTTCGTTAACGAAATGATTGATTTCTTCATCACTAGTAGCCTTGTCAAGACTGCTCATGGGGAACATATGATCCACTTTTACAGTGCCTGGGTCTACATCTGAACCTACGATGTCGAGTTGTATGTGATTGGGGTCAAGCGCTTTCAGTTCGTCCCACAATCTATCAAATTCTACATCTGTAATCTGGGTCTGTGCTTGATTATAATAGAGATCTGAATGGAAGGCTATCCGTTGCGAAAGCCAAGCGATTCGCTCCGCTTCATCCTGTGGATTTGGACCGACCTCCGCCATAATACGAACAGGATGGCGAGCCTTCTTGAACACTCGCTTTAGATGGGAAAATTAAATTGTTGAAGCAATGATTTACTCAAAGGATAGAGCGACAAATTCGCTATCTGCCATTGGACATCTTGTCATAATGGCTTTGCTCATTACTCGCATATGAATCTCTGCAACTACTTCCACTGTTGCATGGAACATATGTCCTGCATGAACTTCAACATCATCATTAGTGAATGTGGCATGAAGATGGGTGAATCCGCTACCATCAGCCATTCTTGCGAAATTACCCTGTAGCGTTACCAATTCACATGGACTCTCTAATGTCCAACGTTGGTAGATATGATCTGCGTCCATGAAACCGTAGGCATTATCGCGAGTGCGGCCAATTCCGCTTGTTATTGCTGCTGCATTGACATTTTCTTTATCTGCAACTTCCCTAATACCTGCATGTATTTCTTCACCAGGGTCCAGCCGGATGAAGATGTCATCACCGCTTCTCGTCCAATCCATGTACCGGCTAAAACAATGGGGGTTTTGATTGTAATGCTACCTATTATTCAGATTCACCGATATTAGATTCAAAATTAGTACTCGGAGATTGTTTTGCAGAAATCACATTTTCAATCTGTAATCTTGCAATCGACAAATCATGGTGTTCTCCTCCCAACGGCAATGGGCCAAAAATACCCCATCCCTTTCTCAATAACATTATTCGCCGCTTAGGTTGCTTTTTTGCTAGCTTTAACATCGACCATGGATACCTTTGTCCATCGGCAAATAGATGAGTGCTTGTTATTGCATAACGCTTAGGAACCAATAAAGAAATCAAATGAAGAGCGAGTAAAATATCCCATATTATCACATAGGTTGGTGAAGTGTTGGAGAGTTGTACTAACGCCCATGGTAGTGCCATCATCGCCGCCATTGAACCAAGATTGCCCCATTGCCTTATCACTTCTTGAACCCCTTCACTTTTCCAAGCAAAATTTCCATTACCCTGTTTTCCAAGAGTGGGTACGTCCGTGCGTTGTTTTGTCAACCAATAAGCATCCCATGCAATTATTATTGCAAGAATTGAAACTGCTACAAAGGCGATGTTATTGGCATTTGGTAAGACGCTAGATGTCACCATGATATCACTTCAAAGAAGACGTTCGTCAAATAATTTCATCTCGGTGTCGCCGCCGCCTCGCCTAGAACGCACTACCAACATTATTGCTAATATGATCAAACCGCTGACAAGAAGTAAACCTGTGTTTGAAATCATAGAATCCTCTTTAGTGGAAACGCCTTCTAAGATATCAGGCGTTCCATCATTGTCATCATCTTGGTCTTCGAATAACCATGTTGACATTTCATCGGGGCAATTGATAGTGTCGGGCATTCCATCATCGTCACTATCCAAATATGCACAGGCATCGAGTGGGAATTTATCTTTGATATCCGTAAACCCATCGTTATCGTCATCCTTATCGTAGACATTTGGACCACAAGAACGTGATATTGTGTTGTCAAACCAATCAGTATCGTCGCAGGTTGCTGTCCAATCTCCATCAGAGTCGAGTGCTGTCACTTCAAAGTCAACACTCGCTGATGACATTTTACCAAATGAATCTGTTACTTGTAATTCCAATACATAGAGTCCTTGTGGAATATCTGTCAAATTATACTGTAATTCGCTTGGACCGGTGAGAACCTCATTTCCAGATGAGTCGGTGACTATCCAAAGCAGAGTTAATTCCTCGGTTGAATCATAATCATCCGAGACTTGTGCAATCGCCGTTAGATGTGTTGTTTCCATGAATCTTTGACCTGAGTAGGGAGCGCTAATAGTGACTGTTGGTTGACCGTTTACAGTCATGTTAACGATCAGGTGATTATTGCCATCCAATGGCAAATCAAAGTTTGCTTCGGAATCAATAACACCTTCTGCACTAGCCATTAGAGAGATTGATGTCGCTTCATATGTTGTGGTTGATGAAATCCATTTCAGCAATAATCTTGCTTCTGCACCTTGCCCACTATAACTCATCGATTGACTATCTATGCCTGAAACTAATACTTGGTAATCGGCATCGAGTGATTGATTATTCATTTTAGCATCTAGGATAAAGGTCTCAAAGATATAGACATCGGATTGTAATAAGGAAACAGTTGTTGACTGGCTGTCAACATCAACTAAGGTGATTTCAGCAGAAGAGGATTCTATCTCTCCTAGGATGCTGCCTTCTTCAATAATACAACCAAATCCTTCCGCTGATATTGCTGTGCTTGCCCACAAATCAGTATTTCGCATTATTAGATTTGCTGGGTTTTCTCCTGCATCGGCATGCAGGTCTATTGCAACTGCATAATTTGCAATGTCTGCATCTTCGATTACTAGGGCAGAAGATGATTTTCCGTGATGTACGGTCAAACCAGTACCTGTTCCCTGGCCGGTTAAATTTAATCCAGAAATAATTCCAGCCGTATCATCAAAGTCTATTGCAGGAGCGCCGTTTATCTCAATATTTGATAATATGATTTCTCTATTGGTGGTTCCTGCTATAGCTGCAGTTCCAGAGGTTGTGGCGCTAAACCCTTCAACTGAAAATTCTCCGTCTATTGATTCAAGCCACAATACATTACCGTCACCATTGAATGAGTTGGCAGCAATATCTTTGGCACTACCAGTAACTCCAGTAAGTTCCATTCCTGAAGAAATGTTTTCTCCAATTTTCAAACCATCTATCTGTAAGTCAACTTGTCTTGCCCAAATTCCTGGCCCATTACATGAATCTAATTCGACACCTGACAATGTTACAACAGATTGAGAAGGATATGCGAAAATACAACCTGAACCTCCGTCATGGAATTCAGAATTTCTAATATTAACTGCTGCTGAACTACCTGAAGAAATCTGTATTAGGGGATCAGAACCACTAGAACGAGCGAATAATGCCGAACTCGCATCTACTGTACCGAGGCTAGGAATTGTAATTGCACTACTCGCTTCTACGACATGAGTCCCTGATAAATCAATAAGAGAACTGGTATAATCTCCCAATACTAATCCACCCCAACGAGCACCGAAGCCAGTACTTGAGAGTGTAGCGATTCCAGCATCTAGAGCTCCGTTTACTGTTATCGTTGAACCTTCTGTGGAACGAATGGCGACTCCGTCGTGAATTGTTAAAGTAGTGAATTGGCCAACTTCCAAATTACCATCCAAGAAATACGGACTCCATTGGGCCTCTAATATCAACCATGAATTGACTACTCCTGTTGGGAGAGTCGATGCCATAAATGTATGAGTTAAACTGGTGGATGAATCCCATGAGGTCATGTCGGTGAAAGATCCTATTTGCAAAGCGACGGTTTTCATTCCACCTGTTGTATCGCTAGAATCATCGACATGTCGAGCGATTGCTGAAGTTGAAACTTTTCCATCATTATCGGTTTGAGACGTTGCCCCATCCACAGAAACTATTGCACCTACTACCGGTTCTCCTTTGTCCAATACTGTGATATCAAGTTCGGATAATAATGTAAATTCTCCACCCGTTAGGACGGTTATACTTCCTTCCACATCTCCACCTGTCATTTCGACTTCGCATCCTGGTTGCAGTGTTAGACTACCTTTGATGACCAAACTAGAAACCTCACGAAGTGTTTGGCATGACCAAAATAAATTGGCATCTATGGTCAAAGAATTTTCAGCATCTGCTGTAACCATTGCAGATGTTCCTGCGTAAATATTAGGCACTGAAATTGTTGCACCTTGGCCGCTTAGAATACCTGAGCCTTGAACATCTATTTCCGCTGTCTGCGGTAATTGTAAATCAACGCCAACCAAAGAAAGGCCAGCATTATTTGAAATTGTTAAATCTCCAGTTAGAATATGCGCTGTTCCATCGACCTTCGGATTGAGAACAACAAATTGGCCACTAGGAATAGTCCAATCCCCTGAAGGGATGACTGGTATTTGCACCGATTGGCCAATCTGTCCACCGGTAAGGGAAATCTTTACCCCCGCACCATCGAGTGTAACTGAGACCATAGAACCTGAAGATAATAGGGGTAGGTCAGCAGCACCATTGACATCGCTGGTCAATTCAAAACCATGCACATTGATATTGGCTTCGACTGGATTGCCTAATAAATCTGTGAAAGTTACTGCTGTTTCAATAAACTTATCAGATGATGATGTGGCAATTATTTGTGAAGTTGAAGAACCATAGAGGAAATATCCATCACCCAGTGCTTGAGATGACCCTGCTGAATTTTGAGGTTGGAAGTTACGAACTGTTGCATCAGCACCGTCTGACAAGGATAGTGGCGTGGAGTGAAGTGCTGCTACCCATTGGCTTAGATGAAGTGATGATTGGCCGATTAGATTCACCCCTGTGTTTTGAGCGGTGGTTTGAAGTGAATCTGCCTTTAATGTAGAATCTGATAAATCAATACCAACCTCTTCACCATACTCCAGAACAATATCTGTTGCTACGATTGTGCTTTGCTCTGCATTGATGGAAGTAGCGAAATTATTCACTTCTAAAGTACCTAACTGAATGTCTGAATACCAAATGTTTAGGGCTTCTGATTCACTATCAAAGGAACTGTATGTTTTTTCAATTATTACATCATTCCAATCGTGAGTACCGCCCAAGATATTGGCTGCGCGTGAAATACTTCCGAGGTGTTGAATCTCAAGATCTTGAATTTCAGAATTCGGTCCTGAAATTATTAGTGCGTTTTGTTGGGTTGTGATATTAGTTGACTGTATTGTTAACAATCCTTGTCCCGATGCCGAAATACCGCTATCTTGGCCAGAGAAATCTGATGCTGAAAATTCGTGCTCACCAATTCCAGATAGGCTGGCGATATGGTTACTATCCCAAACCTCAAGTTGGTTAAATTGACAAATACCTGCACAATTGGAATCGATGGTCGCTCTATTTGCATTGGTTGATGATTGGAATCTTACATCATTCAATTGATATTGTGTCGCTCCATTAGCGCTGAGTAGTCTCTGTCCTGCTACCGCTGCAGTATTGACTTGTAAGTCATCACTATCTGCTGCATCAATGAGTAATGCCACGTCCGTGCCTGTGATGTTTGACACTTCTACCGAAGCCCCAGATACTGAAGAAATGCCGACTGTTGCTTGACTAATGCTGATTCGATTAGCAACTAAATTACCATTGCTTGCACTAATGCCGACTCCTGCTGAGGAGATGGTTATGTCTTGGCCGAAGAAATTGCCGCTATTAGAAACTCCAATTGCAATATCATCAAAGGTTGCCCCATCGATTTCCATGTCTCCACTATTCCTAATAGTGTCAAAGTCGATGTGGTTTGCTGATAGATCAGTAACGGATGAGCTACCGATTGAATTGATAGCCATATATGAGTCATTGACTACGAGATTATTTGCTTGCAGTGTTCCTTCAACGAGAACTCCAATTTCAGCATTTTCAATAACTACGTTTTGTAAATTAGCATGACCATTTGCTGCTACTTCGAGTCCAACCCAAAGTCCAGCGCCATGCGACCCTTGAGTAAGAGATGGAATACTTGAATTGAAGAATGCGTCGTTGGCATTCAACGTTCCTTCGACTGATATCCAATACTCTTTGGCATCGATCGTCGTTCCCGGTTGAATGTCCAGAGTTGTACCATTGGCTACTGTAACATTTCCACTAAGAATAATTTCTCCACTCCAATCGGTGTCGGAATTGATGACACTATCTGCAGAAGATGGGGTTATGAAACAAGTCATTGGTGCAATAAGCAGCAATAAGACGAGGATATGGGTGCGCATGCTTGCCATGCCTATGCCTCTTTGATTATCCATAAGAACCCAAAGGCTTCGCGTCAGAATGATTGTATTGTATTGTAGGCCATTATTGTCGAGTCTTACGACCCTACAATGATTTACAATATCTGGTCAGAGTTGTTCACTTTAGAGAGGTGCTGAACGGTGCGATTTCTTCAATGAGATCGTGGTGTCCAACATACATTCTGCGGCAGCAGTAACGGGTTAGCCCGATTTGGTCGAGGGCGTCTGCCATTTCGATACCAGCTGTAATTTTCTCTTTGTACTCTTCCCACTTGTGGGCAATTAAGCCTCCACAACTGAAACAACGGATTGGAATTATCATAATTAATCACCTCATCTATACGACTTCTGCTTCTTTTTACGAGCACCACGGCCAAGTTGATGCTTAGCCTCCTTGCGGCGCGGATCGTTGACCAATAGGCTACGGTCGAATCTCAAGTATTCGTTACGTAGTTCTTCGTCGATTCCATCTTTGCCCTTATTGTAGTGGACAAGTCCACGTGCAATAGCAGTACGAATAGCATCGCTTTGTCCCATAATACCGCCACCTTCTGTAGTGATATTAATGTCTACCTTACTAAGGCGATTCATAGCGTCAGCAATAATTAGTGGTTCCATAGCCTTGCGACGTGCAAGAGATGGGGAAAGGATTTCAATTGGCTCACTGTTAACGCGAACTCTTCCCTTACCAGCGATAACGCTTGCACGAGCAACTGCTGTCTTACGCTTTCCTGATGATTCAACTGATTTCTTCTTCTTACCTGCCATCATTGTTCACCTCCAGTCCATCGGTGGGTTGGTGCACCAAGATTTGCTGAAATCTCTCCAAGGAGAATAAAGCGATCTGGTAGTGCTCTTCTAATCTTGCTATCATCGCCAGATTCGTGGCCTTCAGGAAGATCAGATTCTAGATGAGATGGGCAACCGATTTCAACACGTAGATTACGTAGTGCACGGCGTCCACTGCTCTTCCTTTGGTAAGGAAGCATTCCACGGATAGTACGCTTCAGAATCATGTCTGGCATACGTGGGAAGAATGGACCCTTACGTGGATGGTTCAACTTATACTTTGCTTGGTATGTAGTTAATACCGAGCGTGGTCGTCCAGATACGATTGCTTTCTCAGAGTTGATAATGATAACTTTGTCATCACGATCATCCCGTGCAGCCTTTAGGAGAAGTTCAGCAACAGTAGATGCTAATCGTCCCATGATGAGACCATCTGCGTTGAATACGTAGGTGGTTTCAGGCAAGGATTACGACCCCCTTTCCGGTTGGGTTTTCGTTCATCAGCTCGTTGTAGGTCAAAAATCGACCTCCAGCGGCTTCTATTTTCTCCCGAGCGCCATTACTTACACTGTATGCTGCGATAGTGTGGTTACTGACCAACTCACCTGAGCCAAGAAGCTTGCCTGGTATGAGGATTGTTGCACCCTCAGGGGCGTAGCGACTTATGCGGCTAAGGTTAGGTTGGGCCCAGTTCTTGCGACTTCTTGATAGTCGCATGGCCACATCTCGCCAAACAGCAGATCCGGTCTCACGAGACTGTGCCTTCAATACGTCGATCATGTCGACTAACTGAGTATTTGTCTTGTTTGTAGGATTGCTCATTTAACTCCCTCGATGCTTTGAAGCAGGCCGCCGTCTCGCCAACCCATTATCAAACCACCGACGCGGTAGGGCTGTACGGCGCGTCGCAGTACAGCGTTTGAGTCAAGCACTCTGTTTCAAGTGATGTGCGCCAAAAGCACCTTCTCATTCGAATAGAATATCGCCTTTTGCATCGAGTAATTCGATGGTCAATCCCGCTGCCCTGCCTTGAATAATGATCTCTTCGTGTAATGCATCTGAAAAGCTATCCAGTGCATCGAGTGCGGTGATTCCAGCAACATCGGTTAATTGGTCTATTAGGTGATTCAATACGCAACTGACTCCATAGGCTTGTCCAGCCCTAAATGCATGGTCAACGCCACCGATTTCTGGGTCTTCTGCTTTCATACGTAGCATGACTTGTTGAGAATATGCGACTAAAGCCCCATATATTGTTTCAATTATCTGTGCTGCTTCCAAATCTCCAAGCAATGTTTGTGATTTTGCTAATGCGGCCTGAACCGCTTTTCCATAAGTTCCGTGCGCACCAATAGTGTCGTTTGTCTCTTGCTGCATGGCTTGGTCTATGAGCTGCTTCCAGTCGTCCATATGGTTAGCACAATGGAAGCGCCCCTTCAATGTTAAGGCGATATTTCTGCAAATTATCTAATCATCCCAACTAATTTCAAACCCGGGACCTTCATACAACGCAACGGCTAGGTGGGCGCAACGCATTGCGCCACACCTATGCCCCGTTGTTCAAACTCAAAGTGAGAATCCAGAAGTTTCGTCACCTTCATCAAGTCCTGCTTGACGTAGTGAACCATCAGCTGCTACGAATTCACCGGCTTTGGTTTGGACATCGTAAAGATTAACCAAATCCTTTCTTCCAATCATTCCATCCTCGCCTAATGCAAGGGTTAGAGAACTAGAGATTGCGTTTAGTGTCATCAATGCTTTATCGCGGTGTTCAACGCCAATATTGTGATCGGAGTATCTTGCTTCTTCAAAGATTGTTAAGAATCCATCAAGTTGCTCGCTTGGCACCATGCTGAAAGCGTCACGAACTGCTGTTTCAAATTCACGAGTTGTTTCGTAAACCTTCTTCATGAATCCATGCTTTCTGAAGTGCTTAACCAAATTCTTGTAGCAATCGAAAATTACAGCGATATACTCGTTACTTGCTTCCAGTTGCATCATTGTATCGGTCAATATACCCTTTAGAGCATGTACCTGGCGACGTTCTTGTACACGTTGCCAATACATGAATCCTGCAATGATCGCAGCCATCAAAACGATTGCAAATGCCATCATAGTTTCAGGTGTGAATAATGATGATTGTGCATTAAGGTCGCTTAGTTCTGCCCATACCACTTCGTGAGTAATGTTATCTTGGGATTCGGAGAAGTAAGTAGAACCTGGGTAATATGCAATAATACGCCATCTTCCTTCACAATCAACACCATTACAAGTCTTACCATCGAAAGCCCACTCGAAGCTTGCGTGTCCTTGTTCATTGGTCTTGGTCTTGTTAACTCCTTCCTTGACCCACTCATTATCTTCAGAGTAGAATTGGCGTACGAACCATACTTCTTCGTTTTCAACCGCCAAGTCAAGACGGTCGCGCAATAGTGCTATTTCGCCTATGATAGCAGTTCCTTCTGGAACTCCGTTACTACCTGAATGACTCCATGTTTGCTTAACTTGTAGGTCAACGCGGGAACGCACTAGGATTTCTACATCCATGCTCGAACCATTCAATACATTGGATGAATCCTTATCACAACCTCCAGCAACACGTAAATCTGGTTCAAATGCAACTCTTAGTGTTCTAAATCCTTCCAACTTACCACCGGTCGTTTCAACGCCCTTTAGCGACGGATTTTGCAGTTGATCACCACTGAACCATTCCACCGTACCATCTAATTCGTTAGTACGAATTGTTGCGATTGGGCGAACATTTTGCTCAGGGTCAAGATAGATGTTCAAACACTTTCCACCAACGTATTGGCCATTCGATTGTGTTAGTTTAGCATCTATGTGGAATGATTCCTTGAGGTAAAGTACAGGATATGTACTTCCATTAGGTGCCATCCATGATTCAACACTGGACTTGAAAGGTCCGACTTCCATTATTGAAAGTGTAGAGTTAGAGAATACGTCAAACTCGGTTTGTACTGTCTTGTTTTCATAGCGGTATGCATCGTTGTTATCATATGATGAATAGATGACAGATACCTTAGCCTTTCCAGCCATTACGTCACTAAGAGGACAAGTAATCGCATAGAACCCATCTGAGTCAGTTGTTGATGTAGGACAAGCAATAGGGCCGGATTGGCCGTTAACCATCTCGTAATTAACACGAATAATTCTGTTTGTTAAGTTAGTTCCGAGTTCATCTGACAACTGGCCTGTAACAACCATTGGTTTAGGAACGATTTCACCGGTCATAGGGTCAACTTCGCTTGTGTAAACAATTTGATCAGCAACTTCTAAATTAGTACGGCCGATTAAACTGAATCCATTTGCGTTGTGAGTCATTATCACACGGTAGTGATCGTTACCAGGTGTACTTACACATGGATCCCATGCACCTTGTATTCCTAAGTAAGACGCTTCTAATGGAGCGCATCCTTCGTTTGGAAGTGTTTCTTCGAAGCGAATAATTACATTGACTGGTCCGAATCCATCTGGTAAGAAAGACTCAGGGTCTTCGCGTAATAGTTGCGGATTCAATGGACTGATATTGGATTTCAAACATCCAATTGTCTCATTTCGGTCTAAGTCACCGTCTTCATTTGCATCTCTGTCTGCGAAACCATCGCCATTACCATCATAGAAACATAGGTGAGAACCATCAGGTTGTGGTTCTGGCAAAGAAATCAATCCAGCTTGTGGTGCAACTGTTGCAACGACTTGTCGGTGGTTGATTCCATCAAAGGCCTTACCTTCGAAGATAACATCAACTAATCCGCCATCAGGTGCTTCGAAACCATCGAGAGCTGCTCCACCGGAGTCGCGCTCTAGAGTTTTATTGTCATCAACAAGTTGTGCTGTGAAATCCCAACGGTCTCCAGATTGGCGTAAGTTAGGATCTGCTGTTGTAACTGACAAGTAAGACCTTGAAACAACCCACACTTCTTGTGTTGCTGTATTACCCTTCATCAATGGAGTTCCTGCATATTCAAATTGCAAGGTGAAGTCACCTAGTGCGTCTTGTGCTGAAACATTGAAAGGAATTTCAAAGAATCCGTTATCATCTGTGTAATTAACACCCGTTCTTCCATCGAATGACCAAGTGTAATTGACTGGGGCATTGCGCACTGGTTGTAGAGAATTGTCAACCAATTTCGCTTGGATTGTAGTGTTGGTATTACGATAAAGGCGAGGCAGGGAGGTCGTTTGGAAATCCGTAGTACCTACAACTGTTACGTTGATGTATGCACCAGTATGTGAGAGTGTTGTCGAGTTTCCTGTGAAATAGTATGCTGAGTTAGTGAAATCAACTCTTACACCATATGTTCCTGCACTGTATTGACTATACCAAGACCAGTTGTAATCGTATGCTGCATCTCCGTCCTTCATTATTGGGCGTTGAGCATATGCTGTCTCTTGTGCACCCATGAATTGTCCATTGTGGTCAACGTCAATTTGCAAAGCGATAGGGTCTGCATCCCATGCATCATTAGTCCGATTTGTAACTGTACCAATGATTTGGAAACCTTCTCCAGTATTCATTTCTGGAACAATTTCACAACGTACTGGGCTTTGTGGGTCTGTTGGATCAACAGCACCACAAGGCGGTAAGTTAGAATTTCCTCCATTGACTAAATTGATGTACCAATGTGTTGTATTAACAGATATGAAATTACGTAGTCTTGCTGATTCACCCAAGAGTGTTGCAGGGTTTCCGTCCCAATTTGTAGCGTATGGTTTGTAGTTTGCAACATCATTGAAGTTGATTCCTGCTGCAGTCAAAGCCTGTGCGTGGAATAGAGTTGCCCAGTCACCAAAGGTGCCATCACCGTTGTTGATAGTCGCGTCAAAGTAGTAAACCGGATTTACTCCGTTTGCAATCATTTGACCTTCGATGTTCATGCGATGCATAATACGAACTTGGAATGGTAGTGATTCATCACCATGTAGCCAAGGGAATGGCCATTCACTTGCTAATTCTGGTGAGACTCTTGCAATAATTTCAATATCCCCAGCAGGTAAACTTGTATTAGAATAATCATATCTTACTGGCACACCGAGGCTATCTAGAACTACATTGTGACTTGCAGTTAATGCATCCCAAACAATTTCTTCATAGCCACCTGGAATCTGGCCAACGCCATTATCCATAGTTGAGTTCCAACGAACTTGTTTCCAAGTTCCAGAAATACCCAAATCTTGGATAAAGGTCAAAGAAGCCCAACCAGAAGAATCTGTTCGGTATCCTTCTCCACCAAATCCAGTGAAGTTAGTTGGATGGGTCGTGTTACCGAAAATTCCACCGAAGATAGAGAATGTAATTGGGGCGTTCTTAACGCGGCTGTCGAAAAGTCCACGTTCCCAATCTGCTGAGTAGTGTGCCTTGAAATCAAGCCAGAACGGTTGTTCGTCGCTACGGAAATATTCCCATGCTGAATAATCAACTGTCAGATTTGCTTCTACGCCAACATTGTAAGCTTGAGAAGTATTGCCATTGAATGCGAACATTTCTGTTACTTCAGCATATACGATATATGTTGAACTATCACCTACTGCTATATCTTCAGGGTATAGGAATTGTCCGACGCTGAAGTTTCCACCAGTATTTGTCAAAACATCGGTTGTTTCAACTGCTTTGGTTCCATTTGCAGTCCACTCGATGGTGACTTGAACAGGTAATCCAACCGCGTTCTCCATCTGTCCAGAAATTGGATTCACCCAATCTACGTGTCCACTGAAAATCGATGGTGAACGTGCATCAATCCAAAGATTGTTTGGAATGTTCATAGTGATGAAAGTTGGAGCTTTGTCATCCTCATCGAGAACACAATCATTGTCATGGTCCCAGTCACTTGATTCAGAACCTGCATAGCATGTATCACTGGTGAAGTCGTTTTCCAAATGGTCGAAATCAGGATCTTCACGTGTGTCATTGTCGTCATCCATGTCTACTGCATCCGGACCTGTTCCATTATCAAGAGGATTAGCGATACCTTCGCCATCTCCAAAGTCATCGTGATCCCAAGGGTTGGTTGAGTTGCGGTCAAAACGAGTAGGCCAAAGTAGAACTTCGTCCACATCGTGCATTCCATCTTGGTCATCATCCAAATCAAGATCATCGCGTGTACCATCATTGTCGTGGTCGAAGGCTTGAGTTAGACTGATTGCAAGTTCTATGCTGTTAGAAATTCCATCTGCGTCCCAATCATCATCCATCCAGTCAACAATTCCATCATTGTCATTGTCAAATGGCATTTGTTCTTCTCCCCAGAAACAATTTGGCATTTGTTCTTGGAGTATGTCGCTGATTCCATTATTGTCATCATCGAAATCTTCTGCATCAGGAACGCCATCATTATCATTGTCAACATCGTAATACTTTGGTGAGCGCAGACCTTGTGCCATGACACCTTGATCCCAAACTGCTTGGAACCAACCATCTTCGTCAACGTCGGCATCATTACCATCGTCATCATTGTCTACACAATTAGTTCCAGTGAAGAATGCACCAGCGTATTCTTGGCCTGCATCGTCATCTAAATCATCATTTGAATCAACTTCAAAGTAATCCCATATTCCATCGTTATCATCATCGACATCATACCAATCATAAACTGAGTCATAATCATCATCTAAATCGACTGTGTCATTTGTGAAATCACCATCCAGGTCACCATCAACATCATTCTTCATCATGTCTGCACCGAGTTCGTCAGGGAACTCATCTAGGTGCTTTGGACCCATTCCGTCAACGTTCCACTGCCAGAGTCCAGTAAATAGGCCGAACCAGGCAACGAATGAATCTCTGTTATTTGTCATGTCAACATTGGAAAGTGCAGCGCTCTTTTGTCCGTTGAACTCGTAGTGGTAACAACCACCTGCTGCTCCAGGAGTGCAACTCCAATTTCCAGTGCTAGGACCGCCGGCAAAGGCGCCTTCGTTCCAGTTTTCATCAGGACGAACAGAATAAGGTGAGCCCATTTGAGCATTTACGCCATTCAGTGGCATATGGAACGCGAGAGCATAAGCATAACCACACACGAATCCTTGACCTAGATTTCCAACTGTCCAACCACATGTAGTTAGGTCGTACGAACCACCCATTCGGATATCATTGACATCGAGTACACCATCATTGGCTTCATCTTGGTCCCACCAATCTGGCAGACCGTCCGCGTCTTGATCCATGTCCAATCCGTTGATTAGGGAATCTCCATCACTGTCAATATCCCAATCGTTTCCACCATTATATGGAGACCAGCGAGCGAATAGGAACCAATAAAATTCTGGAACTGTACCTGGTGTAACTGGATTTGTAGTTGTATCATATCCATTGTAGTTTAGAACTACATCTTGGAAAGGATTGTGTAAGTAAACCATGTTCCAGTGGTCAGAAGTGTTATCTGTGTATGTTTGAGAATCTCCACTTCCATCCAAAGCACCACCGTCATCTACAGGGTAAAATGGTCTAGCGAATGAATCGCCTAGGTCAAAGTCAAGAATACCGCAGTTTCCGTCATCAGGATCGTATAAGTCTGAAATACCGTCGTTATCATCATCCCAATCGATGTCGTTTTCAAGTCCATCGCCATCAATATCAGAATCGACTGAATTTGGCCCGTCGTCGCGATAAAGCGCACCGTTGATAGTATGCAAATCTGCATCGTTATCCAAATCACAATCCCAATCAATATCCAATGCATCCATTATACCATCGTTATCGTCATCTACATCTTCCCAATTATTGATTCCGTCACCATCCCAATCGTTGAATTGTGAATGAGAAGCACGTTGTGATACACAGCGTGTGTCTGGATTTGTAGGATTCGGATTAGCAATTGTAGGACAATTCCATGTTGCTACATCTGAAGACTTGTCCAATGGGAACGAATCGTTCTCATTTTGTATTTGGTCGTCATCAAGGTCGTATTCGAAATTTAATGCATCTCCGCTAACCAAGATGTTGTCAAGGTTATCTGGTGAAGTGGTACCACCCATATCTGCATCCAACCAATCTGGGATTGCGTTATAGTTTTGGTCAATGAATCTAAGGCGGTCGTCATCTTGATCGTAGTCATAATCAAGTTCACAATCAATTCCAGGAATTGAGTCTGTATCTCCACCAGGAGTTTGGAATGGCGCTGTTAGATTGCTTCTTGTATAATCATTCAATCCGTCTCCGTTGGTGTCAATATTAATACAGACATCGAGGATTCCGTCATTGTCATCATCTGGATCGGACATATCGAGTATTCCATCATTGTCGTCATCATTATCTGCACTATCTGGCGTTCCATCGTTGTCGTTATCAGGATCGAGGAAGTTAGGTACTCCATCTAAATCTAAATCTCCATCAACAATTGCTGAAAATGAAGGAGTTCCTTCTGCACCCATTGCACCGTGACCGGAGGTTGTGCTGTGAGTTCCTGCTGCTGCAACGCGTGCTGCCTCGTATGCAACATAGTCAACACCACCGGAGAAGGTTCTGTATTCGTTGAAAGTCCATGTGCGGTATGCTTCAAACATGTTACCGGCTTGTGTGTGAGATGTCGTTATTGAAGCATCGTAAGGATGTGAATCATCAACATCAGAAACACCATCATCGTCGTCATCATCATCGAAATAATCTTGGATACCGTCGCTATCTAAATCGCAAGGCCACTTAAATTGGTCAATTCTTGCATCGTTATCATCGTCTTCATCATAACGCCCTGCGCCTGAACCATCACTATCCTCATCGGGAACACCATCGTTATCGTGGTCAAATGGATTTTGGTCTGCAAGGTAGAATGCTCCGACTGGCTGATTTGTCCAAGGGTGAATAATGGTGCTGTCTAGGTAACGGTCTGTTGTTACATTAATCGGGTCAAGTCCTAGTGCTTCAAGTGCCACATAATCAAGTGGGCCTTCGATAATACCATCATTATCATCATCCCAATCTAGGTGGTCGAGAATTCCGTCGTTGTCATGATCGTATGGGTCTGTTCCATAGCATCCGTCAAAACGTTCTAACAAATCATAAATTCCGTCATTGTCATCATCTAAATCATCGAGGTCGTTTATTCCATCATTGTCGTGGTCCTCTTTACTAGATTCTTCCAAGAAAGTAGAATAAGATGGAATTACTGATTCCAAAGCTGCAAGGTCTAGTATGATTCCAGATGATATCCCAGCATCGCTCCACATAAGATTGGTTAGAGCAGGGTGTCCATTTGGACCAATGTATTCCTGTTGACCAACCCAGCCGCCTTGGCCGCCTTGGTCAGTAGACTGTGCAGGTGATTGTCCAATGGGTTGTCCTTTGACAAGCGCTGTTTCGGACGTTCCTTGTTCACCATTATCTGGTTGTACCAATGTTAACAATGGGGTTGAAATCATCAAAAAGATGATCGTCAAAGACATTGACAAAATTTGGCGTCGGCGTATTGTTTCATTTATTGTGTTTGAGAGCATGTGGCCACCTCGTAATTATTCTGTGACCGAGGTACCCTATTTGAAGAGAATGGCGCGCCCGTGCACTTGTGTATCATGACGCCATTCGCGTATCATCTACAGGAATTATTTTCAATAGTTTGAAAATAGAAAAAATGAATCGCATAGTTAACGATAGAAAAAGGGAGGACTACTGAAGGCCTCAGCCTCCAGTAGTCCGGCTATTCAATATCCGCAGATATTGATGTTATTGATTTGAACTACAGATTAAACTCAGGACTCTAAAGAATCTAGGATGCCGTCGTTATCGTCGTCGTCATCTTCGTTGTCTTGCAAGCCGTCGTTATCATGATCAAATTGACCTGTTAGGGAGTTTCCGTCATTGACTTCGAACCAGTCGGATAATCCGTCATTGTCGTCATCATTGTCTGAAAGGTCCCAAATGCCGTCGTTGTCGTGGTCGTAGCGGTATGTACCGGTTGCGCCATCGACTTCGTCAACGTCGAGAATATCGTCGTTGTCGTCATCGTCGTCAACACCATCATTCATGCCATCGTTATCATGGTCACGAGAGAGGTCTTCGCCATTGTCTCCTACGTCATTGTAGTTGTCTATTCCATCATTGTCGCGATCTAAGTCGACAGCGTCGGCGATGCCGTCGTTGTCGTGGTCGTAGATATTGGTATTCGGGTCGCCATCTTCAACTTCTTCACGGTCGTCGATTCCATCGCCGTCATCATCGTCATCTTCAGCATCGGTGATGCCGTCGTTGTCGTGATCCATTGGGAATTCATCAACTGAGTCTGGAATACCGTCATTGTCATCGTCGTTGTCTACATCGTTAGGGATGCCGTCACCGTCGTTGTCATTTTCGCCATTCTGTTCCTGGTTGTCGAGCTGCTGACCTTGTTGTTGGTCGGTCTGTTGACCCTGTTGGCCTTGTTGACCGTTTTGGGTTTGACCTTGTTGCTGCTCGTTCTGTCCATTCTGGTTCTCACCGTTTTGGTCTTGACTGGTTTGTTCACCTTGCTGGCCGCCTTGTTCGCCGCCTTGCTGTTGTTGACCTTGTCCATTGTCTTGTTGTTGACCCTGTTGACCTTGTTGTCCTTGCTGACCTTGCTGACCTTGCTGACCTTGTTGACCTTGCTGGCCTTGTTGACCTTGCTGGCCTTGTTG
>JAPKFC010000034.1 GCA_028821785.1 Candidatus Poseidoniaceae archaeon
GTACAGGATTTAGGTGATTGGGGCTATCTCTTGATGGGAGCGGAATTAGGTGGTGGCAGGGAAACTGCAATGCTAACTGGTGGTTCTGCTGGCATCCCCGCTTGGTGGATGGCTTTTATTTCGCTTTCACTTTCAGTTGTTTCATTGATGGTCTTGTACCCAATTACATACAAAGTATACCATCAAGAAGCTGACGATATGCTGTCCCGCTCCCATATTTCTAGATTGGTTGAAGATACCATTACAAATACCGCTACTAGATTGCAAATTGATGTAGATTGGGAATTGTATAAAATTGAACCCAGAGAATTGTCAATTGATATTATGGTTCCATACAAGAATACAGATGGAACATTCTCAGATAACAGAGATGTTCGTGCAGAAGTATTGAAAGAAATCCTTGATGAATTTGCAATTTTCAGAGTCTTCAAGCCAGTTCAACTAACTGTTAGAACGATAGATGCCGGACATGTTGTAGACTTTGATTCTGGAGTAGGCGTTGGTTCCGCAGGAATGGATTCCCAACAATCAGAGCAAGATTATACTTCATTCTTCTCTGAATTACATACCTTATCCGTAGTTGAAGATGAAGTAAGAGATTCTCTAGACTTGTTCTTCACGCGCCGTTCTGATGTCAATTTAGAAGGCGCTGTTGTCACAAGTGATGACAGAGTAATATTCGTATCAGTGATTTATTACCCTACACAGAGATTTGCTTTCTTTAGATTTAAGAAAACGACTGACGAAATTCAAGACGAATTATATCAATATATTTCTCAACGAAATTCAGACCTACTCGGCAGTCAAGAATTGATAATAAAAACTAGAAATCAAGTTTCAACTCTTGCAGATAGATCTGGTGCTGGAAGAATAGAACAGAGTGGCTCGGATGATGAAAGAGTTGTTGCTATTGCAAAGCAAGATGGCCTTGGTGGAAAGATGCTGCAAACAAAATTCATTGGCAACGCCCTATCCACTGTCGAATATATGGCAAACGAAAAACGTGATTTCATTAACCGCTGGGGCTTTTGGGGTCTAATCGCTTTCGTTTGGATTCCATTTATGGCATCTGGTGTTTTGGTTGGCGCCATGTTAGGATTATTATCAAGAATGAACTTTACCAGAGTCTTATTAGCGACTGGACTTGGTGGTGTTGCTGCTTCAGTAACCTGGGCATATACTGCGGAAGGTATTGTCAAGGTCATGCATCAGTACAAATTAGAAGCGGTTATTCCGTTGGTAATTATCGTATTTATTCTACTAACGGTATTCCACATGCGTTCAACCAAAATGCGTAGACAAACCGAGTTATTTGAAGATACTTTACTCGACAATTTCCACGCTGATGTTCAAGCAAAATATGGCGAAAATTGAGGTTTTTCATTGCAGTCAATAACCGTCATTGAGGGGAGTGATAACCACGTAGGTGAGTTGGCCAATATCGGCATCATCACTACCAGTGATAGAGCCAGCGCAGGCCAATATGTAGACCAAGGAGGACCGGCGATTTTAGGGTTTTTTGAAGAAGCGATAAGGAGCCCTATCACTGTTCATTATAGGTGCGTTAGTGATGATCAACAAGTAATTGAACAAGCAATAAAGGAATTGGTCGATGAGATAGGTTGCTGTGTTGTTGTAACCACTGGAGGGACAGGGCCTGCCGAGCGTGATGTTACGCCAGAGGCTACTGCTGCTGTTTGTGACAGGATTTTGGATGGTTTCGGCGAACAGATGAGAGCAATCTCATTGACCTTTGTTCCTACTGCAATTCTTTCAAGACAGATTGGTGGTACTCGTGGTTCTTGCTTAATATTCAATTTACCAGGTAGGCCGAAGGCGATAAGAGAGACGATTGATGAAATTTGGAGAGCTGTTCCATATTGTATTGATTTAATGAAAGGACCATTTATTGAGATGAATCTGGAAATTTGTAATGCCTTTAGACCTAAATCAAAATGACATCATCCACTAAGCGATTAGTTGATGGGCTAGAGTCATCGCCATACGGTGTGAGGGAAGGTTATGCTAAGACATGGGAGTGCGTTGATTTGTGGAGCAACAATGGTAACTCCAAGTCAAACCGCAATCGGAGATTTGAGAATTAGCGACGGAGTAATCTCTGAAATTCTCTTTGGTGGTGGATTATTGCCTAATGATGATGAATTGCTAATAGACGGTACTGGGCTTCATTTACTTCCAGGCGGAATAGACCCTCAATGCCACTTTAGAGACCCTGGACAGCCCGACAAAGAAGATTTAGAAAGTGGTAGTGCTGCTGCAGTTAGTGGTGGAATTACTTCTTTTCTAGATATGCCAAATAACAAACCATCGATAACGACGATGGAGGGTATGCAAGGGAAGTTGGATACTGCTGCTGCAAAGTGTGTCAATAACTATGGATTTTTCATCGGAGCAACCCCTACAAATGTTGAACAATTACAATTAGCAGTTGGTAAGCCAAAACAAGCAATTTCAATTCCGGGAATTTGTGGTATCAAAGTATTCATGGGATCATCTACTGGAAACTTGCTTGTCAATGAACGCGAGGCTTTGAAAACTATTTTTGACAATACTGCTGGACTGATTTCAGTTCATGCAGAAGATGAAGAACGGTTGGTAGAGCGCTTTGAAAATTACAAAAATAGAACTGATATGGCCGCTCATGCAGAGTGGAGAGATGATATCACCGCGTTACTTGCCACTCAACTAGCAGTTGAATTAGCAGACAATAGTGGACATCGTTTACATATCCTGCATCTTACAAGCGCTTTGGAAGCAGATTGGCTGGCGGATAGGACTCGCCTTCCTTCCAAGGGAGGAGAAGGTGCTATTATCACAACGGAAACTTTACCTCAACATCTTACATTTACTGAATCTGATGTGGAAAAAGAAGGCACTAGATTGAAGATGAATCCACCAATTCGCTATCAACGAGATAAAGAAATATTATGGCAACGTATTCACGATGGTACAATTCAATGTATTGCTACAGACCATGCACCTCAAACCTTGAGTTCAAAATTAGAGGGTTTTCCAAAGGCACCGAGTGGAATGCCAGGTGTCGGAACATCACTACCAGTAATGCTTACACATGCTAAAAATGGAATGTGTAGTGTTGAAGATGTTGTGAATTGGATGTCAACTAATGTTGCAGATTGCTATAATATGTCTGGAAAAGGTAAATTGATAGAGGGCGCAGATGGTGATGTTGTACTAGTTGACCTAGAAAATGAAGTTGAAGTTATTGATGAAAACACATGGACAAGAGTCGGCTGGAGTCCATTTAGAGGACGTAAATTGGTCGGCTGGCCTCAAATTACTATCGTAGCAGGTATCCCTGTATTCAAGCGCGATAAGAGTACTGGGCAGAAAGGTAAATTGTTGGTTGAAAGTGGCCAAGTTGGCTCTCCAATAGTGATGGCGCCTTGGCAATGAGAGATTTATTTCCGCATTATTAAAATGATTTCAATATCAATTGTCGCTTAAAGAATATAGTTCACCATATTTGCTCTCTATGTATCTGATGAAGGCATCTGGGCTTGGTGGTTTTCCAGTTGCTGATTCTATCAATTGTGCAGGCGTCATAACCGATCCTTGATGATGAATGCGAGGGCGTAACCATTGTAATAGCGAAGACCAGTCACCTTGTGCAATTATTTGGTCAATATCCCCCAAATCATCGCTCATCGATTCCAGTAATTGAGCTGCATACAAATTTCCAAGTGTATAGGTTGGGAAATATCCGAATGCTGCCATCGACCAATGAATATCTTGCAGACATCCTTCTGAATCTGTTGGAACTTTGTTTCCAAACCACTCCTCGAACATATTATTCCAAGTCTCAGGTAGTTCCTTTACCGTTAAGTCTCCATTGAACAATTTCTTTTCAATTTCATATCTTAACATAACGTGTAAATTATAAGTCACTTCATCTGCTTCTACACGGATAAATCCTGTTGACACAGTGTTAGCAATTTTGTTCAATGTTTTCGCATCCCATTGAGGTGAATCAGGGAATAATTCCCTAAACCATGGGTTTGCAACTTTCCAAAATGCTTCAGTACGGCCAATTTGATTTTCCCAAAGACGACTTTGAGATTCATGAACTCCTAACGAAACCGCTTGACCTCTTGGTGTGAATGAAAATTCACGCGCCAATCCTTGTTCATACAACGCATGTCCTGTTTCATGCATAACGGCATACAAGCAGGAAAATGGATCTTTTTCATCGAACCTTGTTGTGAAGCGAGTATCACCTGGCCACAAACCAGCGGAAAATGGATGAGTTGATGCATCCATCCTTCCCGCTTCAAAATCAAACCCCATATTGGTTGAAACTTTCTCACAGAATTCTGTTTGCGCGGCTATTGAAAATGTCAGGCCCTCAGGTAATTTTGGAACTGGATTAAGTTTTTGTGAGTGCAGTATCTTTTGTAAAAGAGGTACCAGTTTTTTCTTTAATCCAGCAAATAATGGGTCATAATCTTCTACGGTCATACCAACTTCAAATTCATCAAGAAGAACGTCATATGCCGTAGTTGTAATACCAAAATAGTCTATTTTTTGTTTTGTCATATCAACCAATTTTTGTAATTGGGGTTCGAATGCAGAGAAATCTGAATCTGCTCTGGCTTTTTGCCAGCCAAGTAGTGCTTCAGAGCGTGCTTTAGCAAACTCTGAAACAAATTCACTTGGAAGTTTTATTGATTTGTCGTAAACCCTTCTCATCTCCTTGACATTGGCAGATTGATCGCTATTGAGATCTGTTTCTGCTTCTACCTTTTTCAATAATTCTCCAAGGTTGGAATCAGTAATACGTAAATGTCTTTCTTTGGCCAGCCATGCCAATATTTCACCGCGTACTTCTGCACCTTTAGAAGGCATTATTGTCTCTTGGTCCCATCCCAAGTGCCCCTGTAATGCACCGAGACGATAGATATCTTTTACCAATTCAATGAATTCTCCATATGCGCTCATAACCTAAGCGAAGAGGTCTTTCTTCATCAACTATTCACTGTGATAGTATCAACAATACTGGCACACATTGAAGACTTCAAGCGGATTGGACTGTGCATGGTGAGACCATTCCGACGAAAAGGCGGAAAGGAACACCCGCCAATCAAAGATGATGAGGAATTAATCGGAGTCGTTGGAGAAATAGATGACAAGGCTTCGGATGAAGTTACTATTGGAGAAAATAGTTCCGGGGTTGTGTTGAATAATAATACTGAATCAGATAGCGGAAGTAGTGATGAAGAAGTTGAAGAGGATATTGCATCTTTATTGAAGAAGAGTTCACAAACTGTGATTCGTACTTGCCTAGATATTCGCCGAGCTGATAATATATTGATTGTGTGTGATCCAACCACAGGAGAAATTGGCCAGGCGCTACACGAGGCTGCTATTGAACGAACGGACCGTGTTTTATTGATAGTCATGCCAAAGGGTCGCCATCATGGCGATGAACCTCCTACACCTGTTGCAAATTTAATGCGCCAGCAATCGGTAATTATCGCTCCAACCAGATATTCTTTAACCCACACTAGGGCGATACGTCAGGCACTAAGAGATGGTGCCCGGGTGGCAACAATGCCTGGAATGAATGTTGAAATGTTCACCAAGGGCGGCATCTCTGCTGATTTCACAGAAATCAAGCGTAAAATAAGTGAACTATCACCGGTATTGAGGCGCAGAAGAATTGTTAATGTGAAATCAAAAAATGGTACTGATGTCACTTTTGAAGTGAATTGGAGAGAATGGAAAATGGATGATAATGGCATCTGCAACCGTCCGAAAATGCTGACCAATTTACCTGCTGGCAAAGTATTCGTATTACCAAGAGAGAATAGTATGAATGGAACAATCGTAATCGATGGCTCATGGGAATCTAATTTGATTGATGAACCTGTCACTTTCATCATTGAAGAAGGATTGGTAATAGATGTAAAGGGTGGTGCAATCGCTGCTTCCATTCGCCAAGAATTTGGAGAAGCGGCTAGAAGGCAAAATGTCAAACATAGAGAAAATGTTTGGACTGTTGCGGAATTCGGGTTCGGAATGAATCCGATGGCAAGACTACTTGGCAATGTTCTCGAAGATGAAAAGCGATTGGGTACTTGTTATTTCGCCGTTGGCGACAATACTTCCCTTGGTGGCTCGGCTGCAGTTGGAATACATATTCCAGGTGTATTGAAAAAAGCAAGCGTATGGCTTGATGATACTCAAATTATCGAAGATGGAAAGTTTTTGATTTGATCAGTACCCTGTATTTGGAGAACCGCATATTGGGCAATGCCTCCAATTCGGATCTAATCCAATTCCGCATCCACGGCACAAGACACCTGAACGAATTGTCGGTTGAATCGCTGTTTGTGGTTGATTCCAACCTTGTTGTGGCTGCTGTTGTGGCTGCTGTTGTGGCTGCTGTTGTGGCTGCTGTTGTGGCTGCTGTTGTGGCTGCTGTTGAGGTTGTGGTGGTTGTTGGTTCCAATTTTGCTGTTGCGGTTGTTGGTTCCAATTTTGCTGTTGCTGTTGTTGCTGTTGATTCGATTGAATTGGTCTTGGCTGAGGGATAGGCCTTGTTTCTTGTTTTGGTTGCCCAGTATCGCTCAAAGGCTTACGTACCGGAGCAACCGGCTTTGGCAGGGTAGCGGCTTTTTCACCAGCTGCTGAAGACATGAATTCTGAGAGTGATACAGCACCATCTCCATCTGTATCTGCTTGGGCGTGAAGGACTGTGGCTTCTTCTATTGTAGTATCAGTCGCTTCTGCTAATTCCTCAATTGATAATTGACCGCTACCATCGGTATCTGCGGCAATGAAGTGCTCTGCTGCACTTACAAATTTATCTTGTTGTGGCTCATCCTCTTCAACCTCAGTTACAATTGATTGCTCGACTTGAACAACTTCTGGTTGTATCTCTTCAACTACTTCTTGGGCAACTACTACTGGTACTATTTCTTCTTCAACCACTGGTGCTGTTTCTTCTTCAACCCCAATGTTGAAAGCACCAGCAAATGCGTCTTGAGTGGCTTTTGCTACTTCTTTTAGATTCTCAGTATTCACCGGTGCTTGTTCAATCTCAGCCTCTATTACTGGCTCAGGCACTGGCACATTACTTTCTACCGAAGGTAAAGGAATCGTTCCTTCACTTGGTAACGGGATATTTTCACCCTTTGGGATTTGAACTGACGGTGCTCCTTGTTTTGTTTGCACTGCGGGTTTTGCAGTTGCGGTTGGTATAGCAACTACTGCCGAAGATGCTGCTTTACCGCTTGCGAGTGTAGGAATAGGAAGTGCATGCCCTGCTACATCCAATGAAACGATTAATTCTTTGGCGATTGATAATAGTGCAATTTCATTTGCTCCTGGATTGGATATTAATGCTTCAAAGCCGTTGAGATAGCGGGTAACTTCTCCTGCCCCACCCGTTGTATAGGCTATCGCTAACAACTTGAGAATCTTCATTGGATCTGATAATTCCTGGAGTGAGTCATAATCTGCACCTGTTGCCTCCCTCTGACAATTCCCCCCTCCTTCTCCAAGTGAATTTTCAAGACCAAGATAATTCAATAGAGGGTCTGTAACATTCAATAATGACAAATGACCTGCAACCAAAAAGTAAATTTCTCCACCTTCACATTGCATTCTTTCACTTGCGGCTTCAAAATCAAATTCTCCATCGGTCAAAACTATGTCCGATAATTGAGCAAAGAAATTCTCCATCGCTTCAAATCGGTTCATTGCCATCATCTGATGAACTGCATCGGATGAGTCAACAACACCGAAATATGCAGCAGCCTCATCGACTTCTATGCCCTCCGGCATAACTGCTCCTTCTAGTACTGCATCAGCCATATTCAATCCCCTCAATTGTTACCGTACTTAGTCCCCTTCTTATGGCTGATGCCAAAGGATACTGCTTTCAATATTATTTGTGACACTTTATCGGCTCCTTCCTAAATCAAAAATAGCCCTAGATTGTTCGGCCGTCCATCCTGTTTCTTGTAATTGCATCATGATGCTTCTTTGCTCTTCACCATCGGATATGGCTTGTTTTACCCAATTCGCGGCAGATTCTCTATCAGCAGTCTGGTGTCCTTCGAAAATGCTCAAATCAATTTTCATCTTCGCCTTTCTCTTTGTTTTCTTCACGCCTTGATCTTCATCGTCATCTTCTTGTGATTCTGCAACGTCAGTATTAGCCTTTGGTTTTGCTTTGCCCGCAGTTGAACCTGGAGGGCTTCGACTTGGAGGCGCCTTGCCAGGAGGTCCTCGGCCCTGAGGAGTTGTTGAACTTCTGTCATTACCTCTACTTGGAGGGGTTTTCGCTGAGCTAATCTTTGGACTATTTCTGAATGTGGCCATGAAGTCGTCTTCATCATCATCCCAATCCTCGTCATCATCATCATCATAATCATAGTCGTCATTTCCACGAACTAATCTCAATACTATAGCAATGACAACCAATAATGTAATTGATCCACCAACGATACCGATTAAAGCCATCTTAGAAATGCCCAAAATTGTTGATGAGGAGTCTGTATCGGCTATTTTGCGTTTAGGGCAACCATCGGAATATCCATCAACTCCCCTGTGTTCATCAATACAAATGTCATAGAAGTCAAACACGCCATCATCATCACTATCCCAGTGCTGAGAATCGCAACCATATTCATTTACTTCTCTCTTAAAATTTATATGAGTATCTGGGCAAAGGTCTGGATTTGTTCCTGAAGCATTATCTCCATATCCATCCAAGTCATAATCCTCCCACTGAGTTGCATCACCACGCAGGGATTCTGGTTCAAATAAATCTCTCCAACCATCACCATCATCATAGCAACCGAGGAAATCCTCGAAAGATAATCCGTGCTCCTCGGGGCATTGATCTGCATTATTGCCAGTCAAATTGTCACCATAACCGTCCCCATCTTTGTCATGCCATTGTGTTGCATCTAGAGGGAATGCATCGCCAGTTTGATTTTCTCTTAACCCAGTTGCGGAGTTTAGAAAGAAAGAATAATTTCCTTTCCAACCATCGCCATCAAGGTCTGTATCTAATGCGGTTTCATCAATACAACCATCAGGCTTTACTGGGAATCCTACTGTGGTATCTGGGCATAGGTCAAGATCATTAGTGACTCCATCTAAATCATCATCTTTTTGTGATTCATGGCAGCCATTTTCATCTATCGGGTCAGGTACACCATCGACTTCAATCAATGGAGTATTTGGACACAAATCAACTGGATCATATACGCCATCACCATCAGTGTCTGCTGTTTGCTGAGTTTGACTGCAACCATTTGTATCAACATTATCACCAAATTCAGTATCTGGACATTGGTCGGCATCATTGGTTATCCCGTCTTGGTCATCATCTAATTGATTTTGAGCACAACCATTAGCATCTACCTCTAAATCAAATCCAGTATTAGGACATTGGTCAAATTCATCGTATACCGAATCAAGGTCATCGTCTTCGGAATTGATTAGTGGACAACCCATTCCATCTGTGCCGTTGAAGACACCTGAAACTAGTGGGCATAGGTCCGCTTCAAAGCCATCTGCTTCATCTCCAAAACCATCGCCATCGCCATCGGACCACTGAGTCTTTTCCAATGGGAAATCATCTTGTGAATCCATCCACCCATCGCCATCCATATCTGAACAGCCGAGATATGGTTTTGATGAATTACCCCACGTATCGGGGCATCCGTCAAGTATCAAACCTTGATTGTTCAAAGATGGAGATGCTTTAGGTTGATTTTGAAACTCAATATCATTACAACCCTCAGTATCAATCACTTCGGCAAGGTTTGAATCACCACACCAATCAAATGCATTGGCAACACCATCATTGTCATCATCCATGGTTGCGTTGTAATAAGAAGTCCATGCATTAGGGTAGCCATCCAAATCTGAATCATTGGCTACGGCTATGTTATTAGGGAAATAATCTGGATTTACCGCTCCCTCAGAAATGTTATCACCAAAGCCATCACCATCAGAATCATTCCATTGAGTTGAATCATTTACCCAAACATCAGCGCCATGTGATGCATTGTATTCTAGGAACTCGCCTATCGCTGAAGGGTTACTTGCACCATCACCATCGGAATCAAGGCAACCAAATCGGTCACGCCAAGAAGATCCCCATTCGTAAGGACATTGGTCGCCAGCAATCGGGTCTGAATCGTTATCTCCCCATCCATCGCCATCGTAATCTTGGTATTGACTTGGATTGAATGGGAACAAATCTCCTACTGAAGCGCTAGGTTCTAGCCATGTTGAACAACAATCAGTACCTGAATTATCTCCATAACCATCACCGTCGGTATCCTTAGATTGTTTCCAATTTGTTGAGAATTCGTCTCCGCCATAATAGGTACCATCATTATCAGACCAACCATCTTGGTCTACATCAATACATCCTTTGCGGTCTATCCATGAAGTACCACCTTGATCTGAACAGTCATCTACTGAATCCGAATAGCCATCGGTATCAAAATCTGTACAGCCCATCTCAAAGAATGATGAAGTTCCTGGTGTTGTAGGACAACTATCAAATGAAGGTCCCAGATTATTGTTTCCATAATTATCACCGTCGCTATCATTCCATTGATTTCCAAGTGTTGGGAAAGAATCCAATAAATCAAAAATTAAATCTCTATCTTGATCTGAATATAATTTCAACAGGTCTACGTCATTGTTGATTGGATCCCAAATTGATAGAATTACTGTTCCATTTGAATCAACATCTGCATCGATGTGATTACCTACGCTAATATCTCCGAAAGACATACTCATCCAAGGTGCAGATACACCGTTGATTTGATTTTTGGATAAAGAATTCCATGTTAGTAAGTTGCTGGTTGGCTCACTGGTCAATAGAACATAGTGGTCATCAAATTCTACTAAATCCCATGCTCCGTTTGCGGTTGAAGGGGGCTGTGTAGCAATGGTTGTCCAATTACCATTATCATCTTCAACGTAGATGACATCACTGTTTCCATTTCCTCTAACCGCCAAAGTTGCAGTAGTTAAAACTTCTAAATCAATTTGATAATCATTAATTCCGCCCTGCGGTTGAGGTACAGTAGGATTTGTCCAGTTGCTATCATTCCACATACTCTTGAATACTGATAAAGTTCCAGAATTTGTCATGGAGGTAATGTACAAATAACCATCAACAGATAATTCCATTTCAACATCAGTGGCTAAATCAGTTTCTGACTGAAGAACTGTAGAGGATATTGCGGTTCCATTCCAAATCCATTGGCTCAAATTAGAATTGATGCCATCTGATTCAATCAGGGCGATTGCAAATGAACCATTTGGCAGTAATACTGCAGGGTGGTCCATGCCTACCGCACTACCAACATCTCCAAGATCTGTTAATGACCAAGAACTAATCTTTGTAGCCAACTCGAGGCTATCATCAGATGAATCTCTATAAATCAAATTCGTATTATTATTGGAATCTACGATAACTGAAATTTCAGCATCTAAGACCATTGAACTTCTAACCAGTTCATGAGTCCAAGAAGATTCACCTTCAATACTGGCAAATATTTGGTTTCCTGTTCCGGAGGTATATGCGAGATGCTGGCGACCTGAATCATCAATTACACTGCCAAGATATTGACCCATTGTACCAGTGGTTATCAGTTGATTGTCAACTGCAGTAAATGCTGATGCGGTGTGATATACAATACCATTTACTGCATCACTTGTAAGAATAATTGGCCTACCTGCATTTGAAACTGCATATTCAACTGTAGTATTATTTTGATTGGACAAAGTAATTTCTTGATCTAACCATACGCCGAGAGGACTACCATCATTGGCATGTTCTAACTTGTGGATTTGTGTGGAATTATCTACTACCAGTGTCAACATCATGCTCGATTCACCCGATGCTGATGACGCCAAATTGAGAGATTGTAAATCTCCTTGGTAAATGAAATCGGTTGCTTCCCAATCTCTTTCAGATAAGATATGATATTCTAATCCATAGGATATTCCGAGGTTTTGATTTCTTTTAGTGATTATTAATTCTTCTAATCCATCGCCATCCAAATCGGCATTAGTGGCAATCGAAACACCAAACTTTTCTTGACTATTACCTTGGACAATGGTTTGTACGTCACTTCTCAATCCAGATGCTGAACCTAAGAATAGTTTGACTTTACCGTTCCTTAATGCCCCATCTTCGACAATGAACATATCATTGAATCCATCCTCGTTAACATCACCAGCACTACGTAATGCGTAACCCATTCTATCATTTGGAGAATCACCGACTATAGTATAGCTAGGAAGTCCACCAATACCATTAGCGGAACCATGGTACATCCATACCTTACCCGCTTGGTAAGATGATGTGCTATTGAATATTTCCGAGAATGCTAATTCATCAAACCCATCACCATTTATATCTGAGATAATTTCAATTTGCCAACCCATTAATCGTCCTGGGTCTAGTGATTCAATATATACATCTGGTGTACCATTATATCCTGATAATGAGCCATAGAAAACCTCGATTGAAGAATAACCTGTAGGGCTTAATTCTGAATCTGTATTAGCGATTGCCAAATCAGCAAATCCATCACCGTTAAGGTCGCCTCCACTTGCTAATGCTCTACCGAATAAATTGCCATTCTTACTTTGGCTAATATTTCTATCAAGGGTTAGTGATGCTGAACTTCCTAAGAAAATACTAACTTTACCCGTATGAACATCATTTGAAACTACTTCCGACCAATTCTTTGAAACTGCTGCTAATTCAAAGTCACCATCAAAGTCACAATCGTTAATGGATTCTAATTTCCAACCCAATGCATCACCAGCAGCACCGCTTTGGTTCCACCAAGTGGTATTGCTAAGGCCATTGGAGTTTCCAAGGTAAATCTCTACTTTACCATGATCATCACTGTCATTACCTAGTGCATCAAATCCGGGAATACCCAATGCTAAATCATCATAACCATCGCCGTTATAATCGCCAACTGCAATACCTGATGACAGTCTATCATCTGACGAAACTCCATTGATAATGATGTCTGCTTGAGTGGTATTTGGCCCTGTAGGTGCACCGAAATATATGGTCGCTTGACCATTTTCAATCAGCCCATTACTATTAGCAGAAGGGTTGTTGTAAGCAAAATCATCAAATCCATCAGCATTGAAATCACCTACTAATAAATCTCCTTCAGCAACATCAGTTGCCCCTGAAAGAACCCAATTTGCTTGTGTGTCTATCCGACCATCATCCTGTCCCGAAAGTGAACGAAGGAGTTGGACTGTGATATTGTCGCCATCGACAATTGAAGTCGCTATTTGTTCGTATAAGTTTGAATCCAATCCCATTCCAATCATTTGGCCGAGATTACTATTACGAGCTAATACACGATTATCTTGAACTCCATTTTCAATTCTGATTAGGCGTACTTCACCATCTGACGGCAATGTATACAAGATGTGAATAATGTCATTTGAATCAATCAATAATTCAAAATCTTCGCCAACTGGGCCATTATCCATCAGCGTTGTCTGCCATCTAGTGCCAGTGTAACTTACATGCCATAATTGCCCATCCGTATTTCTAAACAATCCCCATTCTAAGTCATTCAGAGTGTTTGAAAGTTCTAAGTTCGTCACATTAGCATCTTCAATTATTGTCCTTGTATGCCAAGTTTGTGAGGTATAAGGTGGAGACTCATAGGCAATTCTTGCCATTTTGAGATCATTGCCGTCTACATATAATAACTGATATCTACCGTTATTTGTCACCGAAATCGCACAATCAACTAATGTGGATTGATTTGTTGCAGGTGCCACTGTATCGACTAATGATTCATCCCAATTACCATTTAAATAGCGCCCAGCAACACGAATATTGCCCTCAAGTGTTGACCAACAGAAGTTTAACTTCTCTCGTCCAGTGACAACAAGATCTGGTGTTCCTGGTGTTTCATTGGCCATGTTTGCCCACAGTGGTTGAGAATACAGCACTTCACTTCTCCAAATATCCAATGCAGATTCACTTCTAACATTAGCACCCTGAAGTCCATCAAAATCAATTATAGTGTCAGCAAAGTCGTGACCATAGCCATTAGAAAATGGTACTAGAGAAGTGTTCATTACCACCTCTTCCGGTTGCAATATTTCTTGCTCAACTGCTATATTTGAAAGAATCGGAGTCAATATCTGGGCAAGGAAAAAGAACGCTAGGAGCATCGATTTTATTGGCAAAGCCTTGCTACCCGCACCCGACATAGCATCATGACGACAGCGTTACTTCTAAACGCTTCTCGCTAATTGATTGGTTTGACCCCCATAGGGGGTCATGTGAGATAATTGCAAAATAGGATTATTTTATGCTAAATTATTTATGCGGTGTATTTGACAATGAAGAGAGTTTGGGCTATTTCATGCAGACTAAGAAGGTCCTCATCGCGGCCAATGGGACATGGCCTAATCAAGCGATTTGGAAACCGTTAGTTGATTGTTCTGACATCGTAATCGCTTGCGATGGAGCAATAGTACAATTATTGCAAAACGATATTATTCCCGACTTCATTGTTGGCGACTTAGATTCGATTCCACAACAAATGAACGTATCGCAAATTGAACAATTGGGAATTACTGTAATTCCGATGCTAGATCAAGATTCAAATGATTTGGCTAAAGCCCTAGATTATTGCAACAACTTAGGTGCTACAAAAATTGATGTTGTAGGAATAGAAGGAGGAAGATTAGACCATCAAATTGGCGCCTATTTTTCTCTCTGTGAACAAGAGTCAAATGCAATCCTTCACCTCGATAATTGGACTGCAAGATTAGTTCCTAGTGAAGGCCTAGTATTGGATTCTATAGAAAAAGGGAAGAACATTTCATTATTCGCAATTGGCACTGTTAAAGGAGTGACACTCAGTGGAGTAAAGTGGATATTAAACAATGAAGAATTATTGCCTGGCACCAATGGATTACATAACGAATCGATAGGGGGAAAAATACAACTCTCTCACCTTGGAGGCCATCTACTATTATTGGTCGAACGTTGAAACAATCATGGTAAATGTTCCCTAAGCATTTCAGAATATGTTCCTTCTCCATCCCATTTTTGAGCAATCAAGTCAATTCTGGATGTCTCTACCGTTTGATCAAACCCGCCCCAATCCTCAATCAATCCGAGTTTAAAGGCGGCCCTTGGAGTATGTCCTGGAAGTAAATTCCTCCAAGTAAATGGTATTCTACCAGGCGTCACTTTGTTGACTAGACTTACTATTGAAGTATTACAAGTAGTGAGTAATGAATGATAAAACTCTGGTTTTTCACCTAACTTGTTTAGCCTCTGTGCAAGACCGAAGAGCATTTTCTTATCTTTCCCAGGTGGAGTAATCGCTCTAAACATGTAATCTATATTCTTTCTACCATTAGTGCGAAGCCCCATAATATCGCTCTCTAGCCCAACTAATAGATACAATTCATAAGCACGCCATAATCCATCCCATGGATGATATCTTTGGCCAACAACCCTACGGGTCTCAAATGAAAATGACAAACAAATTCCATCATTAAATTCAATGGTTACCAAAGTATGAGCTAAACCTTTGATTGAATGGAACTGGTCCACTACGAACCATATATCCTTGATCTCTTCAGAATCTACTGTAATCTCATCTACCCAATTAACATCAAAATCTTTTGTCGTGCGCCAGAAAAAATCTCTGACATTTTTAAATGTAATTTTTGTACCATCGATTATTGCTTCGCCATGAAACTCACAATCTGAGCGCCAATCCGCCTCTAATTTGGGTTTTCGAGGCCTTATCTTTGTCGTCCAAACGAAAATCAGCCACAGTATTACAATTGCTACTATTGAGGCAACGGCATATATGGCAAATTGAATAGGGTCATCAAATAATTGTTCTATCAAATGTTCACCACCTATGCCAAACTCGCATTTCTTGGTCCCACCAATCCATCGCTCCGTCCTCGTTTTGCCTCCACAAAACGCCATCATCATCTGTCGTTGTTGGCAAACCTTCTGAATCTGGGGAACCGTCTGCTAAAATCTGTGGTTCAGGGCCAAGGTTTGGAAGTTCTCGCATCTCTGGCCCGTCTTGGACGCGTACGAGTATGATGTATACCAATACGCTAACAATCAGTCCTAAAGCACCTATGGAAAACCAACCTACTGATTCTGTAGGAGTTTGTTCACCCTTAGAACGGGATGGTAGAGATTTTTCTTCTTCAATGGATAAATCATCACCAGGTAATCGCACTAAATTGATTCCTTCAATCGTTGAAATCTTTTCATTATTTATCACTTCAAGGGAAATCAAATGTACTCCAGCAGGTAGTACTGAACAATCAAATTCACTTCCATTTGCTTGTGGAATTATTGAACCTTGTATTCTCCAAATCTTTTCGAACTCATCGAAATCAACAACAACCATATTGGCCACCATAATTATTTCACAAGGGATATCTGTTGAATTGTAATTTCCATTGGCTTCTAAAGAAAACCTAGGCGCTTCTTTATTGTGAATCGTCAAGTTGAGCCATGATTCTGCAGTCTGTCCCAAACCATTCCTATATGATTCCTTTAATTGATAATCTCCAGCAGGCCAATGTGAACAATCTAAAGTTGGTTGGTCATCTAAAACTGTAAATGGTGCACCTGAAAAAGTTCTCGTCCCTATGGCATCATAACGAGGCCCTGTTTCATCAGAAAAATTCCTCTCGATGAGGCATTCATCGCCTGTTTCTATCCAAGGGGGTGCGCTCAGTTGCAAGTCAATTCTAGGTGTTTTTAATGCTGGAATTAATGAATAGGTTGGTAGTTGGTAAGTTGTGATAACATTGCCATCAGCATTAACAAATTGCAATGAAAGGCTATGTTCGCCACTAGACCACGCATCATACATGATGCTAGCATTGGTTTGTCCGGTGAAGGATAAAGTGATACTTTCAATCACTTGTTTGTCTTTATAATCACCTAATACTCTTAATTCCATATCTATCCATTCTCTGCTAGTATTGACCATTACTACAACACGAATAGCGTCTGTTTCACCATCTTGATTAAGATCTAATGTGTCATTTCTTAATGCTACCAATACAATGCCTTCTTCCAGTAACAGTTCCTCTTGTGAAGCAGATTCTTCTGCACTCACGATACTGCTATTTTGCGGGGAAAGCAGAGTTATGAATAATATGGTAATTATCATCAATGAAAACTTTGAATCACGCATCGTTTTCACCTCCTAAACTTGGCATAGGCAAATCTGGTAATGTTCCATCAGCGTTGAGTGGTGGCAACATCGGCAATTCAGATAATGGAATCATTCCATCTAATGAATCTAAACCTTCACCAGTATTTTGTTCACTTTGTGCAATTAATAAAACCTCATCATCTGTCATTTTAGCATTGAATAAGGCTTCTTCCTCTCCGAGTTTATCTCTACTAATTCGCACGGTAAGAGCTGCTGCTGCACCGAGAATAAATCCTAATCCGATGACTAGATATGTCATCCAAGATGCTGCAGGGTCTTCGCCCATTATTGCTATAGCCGCTGCATATTCACCATATTCATTTGACCAACCATCTCTATTGCTATCTGGACAGCCTTGTACATCTTTCTTTGACAAGCCATAAACTTCTGGGCAATCATCACGTAATGCGCCTAATGGAACATCACCAAAGCCATCACTATCGCTATCTTTCCATTGTAATGCTTCGGTAGGGAATGCATCTGCTAGACCAAATGGATGTGCTTGCCAATTATCAGTAGGATCGCTCCATCCATCACCATCGGTATCTCGGCAACCTACTCGGTCGAGTAGAGAGGTGCCTCTGGTATCTGGGCAAGCATCACCACGGTTTCCAAATTCTTCATCACCATATCCATCACCATCAGAATCTCTCCATTGTGTTGGTTCGTGGATGAAAGCATCGCCTAAATCAGACCAACCATCGCCATCTGTGTCAGGGCAACCCCATCTATCCCCACCTGCGATAGGACCTAGCGAAGTTCCCGCTGAATCAACACAGGCATCGGCGGTTGTTCCAAGAGGATTGTCACCTCTGTTATCGCCATCAATATCATGCCATTGCGTGTCATCATATGGCCAAGAATCTGCACTTCCTCCAGGACTTGCTAACCAATGAACTGTCGGGTCAGACCAGCCATCTCCATCATAATCAGGACAACCCCATCGATCCATTGTTGAGGAACCTTCTGTAGTGGGGCAAGAATCTCCTCTAAACGCTTCTCTCCACGACTGGCCATCAAAGAACTCTAAGTTGTCACCAAACTCGTCATCATCACTATCAAACCATTGAGAACGGTCATCTGGGAAAGCATCGGCAAAGCCTGCTGGGTGGGAAATCCAATCGCTGGATGGGTCAGAATAGCCATCCATGTCGGAATCCTTACAACCACGTCGGTCAAAGTGTGAAATCCAACCAGATTCTACTTCTTCAGCGGTGGAATAAACACAGACATCTCCTTCAAAGCCAGTGAAATTATCACCGTAACCATCACCATCTGTATCTCTATATTGTGAGTTCACGAATGGGAAATCATCTATTTGAGTGGCTCCGTATGTCCTGTTATCTCCCCATCCATCTCCATCGGTATCACGCCATTGAGTTGGGTTATCTGAAAAATCATCGACTAATTTTGCACCTTCGGAGTGATTGTCTCCCCATCCGTCAAAATCTCTATCGCTCCATTGAGTTGGCTCATCAACAAATGCATCTGAACCATTCATTATTGTCCAATTTTCATCACCATTTGACCAACCATCAGCATCGTTATCCGGGCATCCGTAGCGGTCTTGATTTGAACTTCCTGTAATGAAAGGACAAGCATCTGGTGTGGTTGTATTGAACAACCATTGACCAATACCCCATTGTGCTCGGGACAGATTCCATGATTCATCATGCCAATTATCTCCAAAGCCATCAGCATCGGTATCATTCCACTGTGAATTGTCGTAAGCGAAGGCATCTGCCGAGCCTATAGGGTGGGCATACCAAGCACTGAGTCCATTCAATGCGCCGGGGTCTTCATCAGAAAAACCATCCCCATCTGAATCTAAACAACCGAATCGGTCTAGATTAGAATAGCCTCGACTGTAAGGACAATGATCTCCTTCATGTCCTTCAAAATTATCACCATAGCCGTCATTATCTGTGTCTAACCATTGTGTTGGATCGATACTAAAAGCATCTGCACCATTTTGTACTCCCCATCCTGAATCTGGGTCTGACCATCCATCCCCATCTGTATCAGTGCATCCATTACGGTCATTGGTTGAAGCGCCGACCAAATCAACACAATCATCATCATTATCGATAAATCCATCCTCATCAGTATCTCTATTTGCTTTGTCAATAGATGGATTCAATGTATAATCTACTCCATCATTACACCAACTATCTTTACCTTTAATTTTGACATAGACCATTCCTGCAGCTGGCATGGTTGTGGTAAGAGAAGCCGATGAACCAGTATCGCTCATCGCTTGACTAACGATTTGTGTTCCCGATGAATCATGTAAGGAGAAATCGGCTTCCCAACCATCATTTATACACAACCAGTTACCATTATTCATTGAACCAGTAAATCCAACTTGAACGATATCTCCTTTGAAAGCATTAAACTTCCACCAATCGATTTCATCATTAGGTGAACATCCATCATCATAACAAACATATCCATTTGTTGAAACTCCATCTGAAAGTGGCGAAGCAGCCTGTAATGTGTCATCTGCAGTGACCACTGGGAAAATACTGAGTAACATCGCGGCCAAGCCGAGAGCCATTACCCGTCTTGCCAACATGCCCCTCCATAGGAGGGGCTACCTATCAATTGCCCCCCGCTTCAGAAGAAATAGGAAATAAGCACAATTATTTCATAATTGATAATTGTTTGAGTTTGTTTTTAGAAATGATAGAGCCTTAGCAGCATGTGTTTTTGTCGCGAATTGTGAATCAAAAATATAACGGATAACGCCCATTTCATCGGTGATGAATGTTACTCTTTTTGGAATCCTTCCAAGAGTTTTTCCCAATTCCATATTATGGCGCAATGTTGACTTCTCGTCAACAAGTAAAGAGTAAGGTAAATTAGAATTACATTGGAATTCTTTATGAGATTGTTGAGTCCCTGATGAGATTCCAATTACTTGGCAATTAAATGCAACAAAGGCATCATAATCTTTCGCAAAGGTTCTCGCTTGAATAGTACAGCCTGGTGTTTCATCTTTCGGATAGAAAAAGATTACACTCCATTTTCCAATAAGAGAAGTACTGGATACCTGTTGACCATCTTCATTAGACATTTTGAATTGTGGAAATTGCTGGTTAAGCCAAAGTTTTTCTATTCTACTCAAGTTAACACCTCAGCACAAATCAGGCCTAACACTAGCAATAATATCGCAAGGGTTCAAAAATGGCATTTCGATATTATTTGATTCTGTATTAGAGATAATACTGTGGCTAGCAGACATATCTCCTCGAACGAATTTGATGTAGCGTTGTTCTTCATTTTCTTCAAACGGATGCAGACCTACATTTTCTTGGTATGCAATACCCATCCAAGAACCATCTGGTGACATTACTGTCTCAAAGAAGTCGTGAAGTGCGTGGGTGTCACCACTACTTTCCTCAAAGGCAGTTACGGTGTGAAGTGGAGTTGGATCAACGATTCTGTAATCCCAAACATCTCCTTCTTGTGGAGATTTTAGAGCTGCGGCATAAAGATACCAATCCTTGCCAGCAGTATAGCCATCTTCACTATTATTTTGGTCAAAGTCAAGACCATAGAAAGCAATGCTAACCACCTGTTCTTCGGTGATAGAAACGAAAGGATACATATTGATTCCTCTTTCAAAACCTGTTGCGTTCCAAGTAGTAAAATTAGTTCCATTATCATATGAAACTGCGACACGCATTTCCCAAGGACCTGTGTTTCCATTTGGACAATCCGCCCAAGCAACAACGACCATTCCGCCTTCGTTGTTATTGACTACAGGATAACCTTCTGGACAATTACCTTCTCTTGGACCAACATCAAGTGGTGCTGCCCATGAACCATCGCTTGGACCTGGTCCTGTTCCTCGGCCAAAATCATCGCTAACTCTAATATGAACAGTGCCTGAATCTGAATCTGCATTTTCTTGTGCTACAAAGACATAGGGCCCGTTGTTTTGGCTAGAAATAGTTGACCAGCCACCTGGCATTGAATAGCATTGTGAAAATGGAGCGCGTCCTGTCTCTGAATGGTAATACCAATATCTCCCGGAATCTCCTGTACATTCGGGAGGAGAAGCACCTGAATTCCCGAGATAATGGATAATGCCGTCGCCTTGAGCAGCAACCCAAGGTCGGTCATCGGCTGCCATTGTATTCATTCGTTCACAAGCACCCGATTCGTAGGTGTTACCACCATCAGAGGAGATATGCCACCAATTGTCTTCTAAGGTGGTGTCGAGATAGTAGACCATGTCATTGGCATCAACAGCAATATCTCCTTCATCGCCAAGACATTCTGAACCGCCAGCAAGATAGTTTGCTTGTAATTGATTACCTGGTGTTGGTTCAAAATTATCACCATGACCCCATGT
>JAPKFC010000035.1 GCA_028821785.1 Candidatus Poseidoniaceae archaeon
TTTTACTAGATGTAGAAGATGAGAAAACTTGGACGTTTGATGCACTAGGAGGTTGGTTTGAAACCAATTCAGTGATTGTATGAGTTGTGGTTCCCCAAGCATCCCCTGAGTTTGCGTTATTGCCATTTGCAGTCAAAGTCGCTAATGCTACGGATACTGGGCCGCTTCCCGCTGAAGGAGCAGTCCAATCAAAGTTCCAGCTTCGTGCGGTTGGGTTTGTATGAGTTGCACTTGTGGCTTGAAATGACACATCTGGACCATTATTGGAATATGCACCCTTGTCAACATCTAATGAAAATCCTCCTTGTGCACCACCAACAGTTCCACCTTGCATGTTAATTTGAATATTGTATAATTGGCCAGGCGTATATGTTGATGGGAAATTATGTCCTGC
Organism: Candidatus Poseidoniaceae archaeon; assembly: GCA_028821785.1. Taxonomy (GTDB): domain Archaea; phylum Thermoplasmatota; class Poseidoniia; order Poseidoniales; family Poseidoniaceae; genus MGIIa-L1. Next base: position 395 of record JAPKFC010000035.1, read on the forward strand.
AGTAACTCCTCCTCCATTGTAGTGGCATGTACAGCCAGAACTTTGGTTATGCTTTCCATTTAGCTTTCCTTCAATAGAAGGGGCGAATGCTAATAGTAGCATTATTATTGCGACAGTTAGGACTGTGGATGACTTAGCCATATCTTTTGCATAACCTCATCTATATCAAATGTTGTGGTTTAATGTCAAACCAGAATTGGTCCATAATGACTGTAAAATCGGAAAAACTACCATAATTCGATAATTTGGAGACATTATATTGGGTGGGCAATACTTCTCATTGCTCGGGCCTCCAAAGTCCTATGAGCGAGGTGCCCGAGTTGAGTTCAGTCTGTTCTCAAATTCTTCATAATTCGCCTCGTTCATAGGCTCCTTTCACAAGAAGACAATTACAATTCAATTTTATGCTGAATGAATAGCGTGACCGAGTGTTGCAAGAACAGCTTCATGAGTCATTTCTGTCATAGTTGGGTGTGCGTGGATTGTTCCAGCAATATCTTCGAGCAATGCGCCCATCTCCAATGCTAAGGTCCATTCTCCAACCAATTCAGAGATATGAGTTCCAACTCCCTGTATTCCTAGAACTCTATGGTCATCTTCACGTGCGACAACTCTAACAAATCCGCCAGTTTTTTCTGCTTCTTGAGTAAGCGATCTGCCATTTGCAGCAAGAGGGAACTTTCCAATTATAATTGGGTGTCCAGCCGCCTTTGCCTCATCTGGGGAAAGTCCAACACTAACGATTTCAGGTTCTGTAAATACGATTGCAGGAACTGCAACAGGGTCGTATTCACGCTTCTTACCAGCGATTATTTCTGCAACCATCTCGCCTTGGAAGGATGCAACATGCGCTAACATCTCTCCTAGGTTTGTTACATCTCCAATTGCATAGACTCCACGCATATTGGTTTCACAGCGCTGGTTTACCTTGACAAATCCTCTTTCATCAAGAGCAACACCAGTCGGTGCTAAGCATTCGGAATTTGGTTTTCTACCAACGGTAACAAGAACCTTGTCAGCAATGACAGATTGCATTTTGGATTCATCCTTTTCGTTTTTATCAATGAAGTTAACCTTAGTTTTACCATCCTTTTGGTCTTCAACACCTTTAGCAAAAACTCCGAGATGAACCTTGATCTTACTTTTCTTCAAATGTCTCTCCAATGGTCTGCGTAATTCTTTATCAAAAATTGGTAGTACACTATCCATTGCTTCAATGACAGTTACTTCAGAGCCAAGCATCCTGTAAGTAATTCCCAATTCTAATCCAATATATCCGCCACCAATAACAACAACATGGTCAGGTTTCTCTTGCAGTTGTAGTGCTTCTCTGCTTGAGATTACATTGTTTCCATATTTCATAAATGGAAGTTCAATAGGAACGCTTCCATTAGCGAGAATGACATTGTCTGCCTGAATGATTATTGCATCCTTACCTTCTCCAACTTTGACAGTTTTTGCATCTTGAAATTCAGCCCATCCGGTTACTAATTCTGCTCCGGATGTCTTGAGAAGATGTTCGACTCCCTTGTTTAAACGGTCTACGATTCCTTCTTTCCAGCCGATAAGGTCTGACATATTCAATTCAGCAGGTCCTGGAATTGAAATTCCCATGTGACCATCACCACTAGAGTGTTGAGCCAAATTATGGAAAGTATGAGCTGCATGAATCAAAGCCTTACTAGGAATACATCCTCTGATTAGACAAGTGCCTCCTGCTCTATCCGCTTCAACGATTATCGTTTTTAGTCCTAGTTGACTTGCACGAATTGCTGAAACATAGCCACCAGGGCCTGCGCCGATTACTAACACTTGACATTTTTTAGTCTGCATAATTACACCTCACATGAAGATAGTTGCTGGATTCTCTAGGTAAGTCTTCAATGTTTGAACCATTGTTGCACCATCATGGCCATCGACTACTCGATGATCCCATGATGAAGATAGATTCATCATACGACGAATTACAATATTTCCATTTCTGACTACAGCACGTTCCTTGGCATTGTGAACTCCTAGAATTCCAACTTCTGGTTTGTTGATGATTGGAGTTGCTCCTAATCCACCGAGCCTTCCAAGACTAGTAATTGTGAAAGTAGATCCAGTTAGGTCTTCTGCTCCAGCCTTACCTTCTCTTGTTGCGCTGGTTACTCTCATCATCTCTGATGCTGCTTGCCAGATATCCATTGCTTCTGCATGCTTGACAACAGGAACATATAGTCCTCGATCAGTTTGAGTTGCAATTCCTAAGTTAACGGCTTGGTGTCGTGTAACGACTCCAGCATCATCATCGTATAGAGCATTACATTCAGGGCTCTTAGCCAATGCTTTGACACATGCGAGCATGATGAATGGCAAGTAAGTTAGTTTTGGAGCACCTTCAGGACGAGTTGCGTTTAGGTGCTGGCGAAGTTCTTCCAATGCGGTGATGTCAACTTCCTCAAAGTATGAGAAATGTGCAATAGTGCTGTAAGAAGCCATCATGCTATCTGCTATCTTGCGACGCAAACCTATGACCTTGTGTTCTTCAGTTCCGTTTAGTTCAACCTTGGTGGTTGAACCTACAGGCGATGAACGAGTAGCATTGGAGCCACCTGCGATATGTGCATCTAAATCGGCATGAGAAATCCTTCCTCCAGGGCCAGAACCAGCGACAAGTTCGAGATTGATATTTGCTTCACGTGAGCGTTGACGAACTGCTGGACTTGCAAGTGCTTTTGTTCCAGCAGACCTAGTAACTGCAGGTGCTGCAGGAACTGGCGCTGATGCTTCAACAGGTGCAGGCTTGGCCTTTGTTTTAGCAGGTGCCTTTGGCTTTTCTTCAGCCTTTTTCTTTGCAGGAGCAGGCTTACTATCAGAAGATGCGTTTCCATCACCTTTTACTTCAAATTCAATACAAACGACTCCTACTGGAAGAATGTCACCTGCATCACCGACAATACTTTTGACAGTTCCATCTACTGGTGATGGGATTTCTACTGTTGCTTTGTCGGTCATTACTGATAGGATCGGGTCATCTTCTTTGATAGAATCGCCAACAGCGACCATCCATTCAACAACTTCTCCTTCAACTACTCCTTCTCCTATATCTGGCATTTTAAATGCATAAATTCCCATATTCATTCCTCCTGTGTTTTCTTTATTGCTTCTTCGATTCTCTCTGGACTAGGCATATAGTCCCATTCTGTAGTATGCGGGAATGGTGTATCCCATCCGGTAACTCGTCTAATTGGTGCTTCTAAGTGATAGAAACATCTCTCTTGAATGGACGCACTCATCTCAGCACCAAACCCTGAGGTCTTTGGTGCTTCGTGAACGATTACACATCTTCCTGTTTTCTTGATGGAATTAACAACAGTGTCTCTATCCCAAGGAAGTAATGTCTGTAAGTCGATTAATTCACAATCGATTCCTGAGTTCTTGATCGCTTGTTCGCTAACATGAACCATTGTACCCCATGCGATTACTGTACAAGCCTCACCTTCTCTGACAATTCTTGCTTGTTCGAGTGGAATTGAATAATACTCATCCGGTACTTCACCATCAGGATGGTCATTCCATGTCGGAACATCATGAGGGTCACCATAGAATGGGCCTCTGTAGCAGCGTTTTGGTTCAAAGAAAATCACTGGATCATTTGATTCAATAGCACTGGTCAACAATCCTTTGGCATTGTATGGGTTTGAACAATAAACAACTTTCAATCCAGGTGTATGGGTGAATTGAGATTCTGGAGATTGTGAGTGATGATGACCACCTTTGATTCCTCCACCGGCTGGTGTACGGATTGTCAATGGTGCTGAGAATTCTCCACCTGAGCGGTGTCTAATCTTTGCAATTTCATTGACGATTTGATCATATGCAGGGAATATATAATCTGCAAATTGTATTTCTGCTACTGGGCGTAATCCATTCAAACTCATTCCCATTGCAATTGCGGCAATACCACCTTCAGCAAGTGGTGCATCAAACACTCTGTGAGCTCCAAAGTCCTTCTGTAATCCATCAGTGACTCTGAAAACACCACCGAAATAACCGATGTCTTCTCCGAAGATGACTATATTTGGGTCTTTTTCCAATTGGCAGCGCAGTGCTGAGTTTAGGGATGCGATCATATTCATTTTTGTCATGATATCACTTCCCTAACTCCTCGCGCTGTTCTTGGATATGCCAAGGCACAGTTTCGTATACTTCGGTAAAAATTGTACTTGCTGGAGGATATGGGCCACTTGCCAAATCTCCAAATTTACATGCTTCTTTGTATGCAGACATTACCTCGGCATCAATTTTCTTTTCTAAGGCTGCATTTTTCTTGTCATCCCAATCTCCCTTGTTGATGAGATGCTCTTTCAATCTTTCAATCGGGTCGCCACCAGGCCACGAAGCAAACTCATCCGCTGGACGATAGACACTTGGGTCATCGGAAGAAGAGTGAGGTCCAGTACGGTAGGTGTAAACTTCGATATGAGTCGGTCCTAATCCAGCACCAGCACGGTCACGAGCCCACTTAGTAACGCTGTATAGTGCGAGGAAATCATTTCCATCAACTCTGAAACTTGGAATGTCATAGGCCAACCCACGTTCTGCGAAAGTTCTTCCACCAGTTGCCAAATTTCTATGTGTTGAGATAGCCCATTGGTTATTTACAACATTTAGAATAACAGGCGGTTTGAAAGTTGAAGCAAAATTGAGAGCGTAATGATAGTCGCCTTGAGCAGATGTTCCATCACCTAACCAAGAAATACAAACTTCATCATCACCTTTGTAAGCACTGGCCATTGCAACTCCAACCGCTTGTGAAAATTGAGTTCCAACAGGGCTAGATATAGAGATGAATCTTCCTTCTTTCCATGTGTAATGTACTGGCATTTGTCTTCCCTTGACATTGTCTTCAGTGTTGCCAATACAATGGCAGATCATACTGACCATACTTCTTCCTCTAACGAATTGAGCTCCAGGTTGTCGATATGATGGGAAAATCCAATCTTGTTCCTGCAGTGCCATAGTCTGTGCAATAGCAACTGCTTCTTCACCCAATGAACGCATATAGAATGAGAGTTTACCAGTGCGCTGCATTTTGATCATTCTGTCATCAAAAATCCTCAAACGCATCATGAATTCTAAGCCTTCGATTAACGTTTCAGATTTCAACTTAGGATTCCATTCTCCCTTTGCTTCACCTTTGTCATTTAGAACTCTGATTAATCCAGAGGCATGAGAGGCAGTATCTTGAGCACTACATTTTGCAGGGTCTGGGCGGCCCAAATCTTCTGGTTGTTCTTTCCATTTTCCGCCGAAATCGGTAGTTTCTCCGGGGCGTGATGGCGGTGCGCCGAGCGTGTAAGGGCTCGTAATCAGCGTCTTTCTGTCCGTCATCGTTTCACCTCAATCAATAACGGCCTTAAGTGATGCCGTTTGCTTGTCCTGTAAGTCCCTAACATAAACATAGGCGCCGGGCATGGATTCTGAGTTATTTGGGTCTTGTGATTTTCTTAACAGTAGCCCTGCTTTGAAAGATGAGCGAACCAATGGTCCACTGGCAATCCCACTGAATCCCATGCTGATTGCTTGTTTTGCCCAAACATCATACTTTTCAGGTTGTGGAAATCGGTCAACTGTGAGGTGGTTTGATGAAGGTGCGAGGTATTGTCCAATAGTCACCAAATCCACATTTGCATCTCTTAGCAATTGTAGAGTTTGAGTAATTTCCTCATCTGTTTCTCCCACGCCGACCATTATTGATGATTTGGTCAAAATATCTGGCCTCAATCTTTTAGCTTCAGCCAAAATTGAAATTGATTGTGAGAAACTTGCCCGATGGTCTCTCACCGTTTTGTCAAGTCGTGGCACACATTCTACATTGTGAGCGAATACTGAGAGTGGCGATTGAAGAAGCAACTGTGCCAATGCATCCATGTCTCCTGCGAGATCTGAACAAAGTAATTCCAAAGTAATATGTGGCTGAGCGAGATGAACTGCATCGATACATTTCTTGTAATGCTCAGCACCAGAATCTGGCAGGTCATCTCTATTCACAACGGTGATAACGACATGTTTTAGATTCATCGAAGTAACTGCTTCAGCAAGATTTGTTGGTTCATCCACATCAAGAGGTGGTGGGGTTTTGATAGTTCCAACTGCGCAGAAGCGACAGCCACGAGTACATTCTTGTCCTGCTATCATGAATGTAGCATCACCGCTAGCCCAACAATCATGAATATTCGGGCAACGCGCTTCTTGGCAAACAGTATGCAATTTATTATCTGCGACAGCTGCCTTAGTTTCATTGAAAATGGCTTGTTGTTTGCCATTCGGTAATGAAGTCCTAAACCATTCAGGCAGTCTTTCACGCTTTGGTTTTTCTCGCAAAGCAGGAGCAATTGTTTGCGCCATAGGAAGTGGTTTGCCCGTCATTCATCCCCCCCCTCATCCACTGCCACGATTCGCCTGTCAAAAAGGTGTGTGGGAGATGATTTGACCTAATCTATTCCCCCAAGGGGGAATTATATCAAACAAGACTTGAAAAGCGGAGCGCATTTTAGGATTGATATGGCCAAGCCTGTCGCTATCATTACCGGTGGTGGAAAGAGAATCGGAGCGGCGATTTCTACTGCCTTTTTAGAGATGGGCTGGCACGTCATTATTCACGTCAATAATAGTCTGCAAGAAGCACAACAATTAGTTGACGATTTCGAGCAAAAAACGGGGTCTAAATCGAGTGCAGAAATCATCCGAGCAGACTTGCAAGTGGATGAACAGTTAGATCGCTTTATTGCGGAGGTAAAAACCTCAAAAAAAGTCATCGAAGCCAATGGAATTTGCGCACTAATACACAATGCTTCATTCTATAAACCAAAGGATATAGAGGATATTTCTCTGGATGACTTGCGATTAATGAATCGGATTCACATTGAAGTTCCATTCCTTTTAACTCAGGCATTAATACCTCAAATAAAGTCGGTCAAGGGTAGTGTAATTGGAATTGTTGACACCTCATTAGGGCGTTCTTGGGTGGGACTTTCTCACTATACTTCAAGCAAGGCTGGATTGCGTCAATTAATGATGAATTTTGCAGGAGAATTAGCACCTGAAATAAGAGTAAATTGTGTGGCACCTGGTGCAGTATTAGCTGCAGATTGGGAGGTGCCTCATTATGCTTCAATTATTGAAAAAGTTCCGCTTGGCAGGGAAGGTCAACCCGAGGATATTGCAAAGGCAATATTGTTTCTCATCAACAGCCCTCACCTTTCAGGCCAAGTTATCACCGTCGATGGCGGATGGTCGTTAAATGAGTAAAAACTTCTCTTTGACAATCAGTGAAAATAGATGCAGGGGGTGGGATTCGAACCCACGAACCCATAAGGACCGGATCTTAAGCCCGGCGCCTTTGACCGCCTCAGCCACCCCTGCGTAAACTGGTCGGGTCGCCTAGAGTCTTTCAATGATACTCTTTTTCTAACAGCGATTGCGAGCATTATTGTGTTAATCATTTTACAAAAAACGTTGTTAGAAGATGGGGGAAATATTGATTGTTGGATAAATCAATCCCCCTCGTAGAGGGGGCGATTAGAGAGCAAATGATGCAAAACGGTTTAACCATCGGTTGAGCAGGCCGAGGGTATGAACAAGATGCTGGCAAGCAAGAGAAGCGTAAATAGCATGCTTATTCCATTGCTTCTTGTTGGCGTAATGATCGGTGCTCTTGCACCTCTTGCAATGTTCTCCAGTGCTGATGTAGATGATACAGTAATGGCGTTAGAGCCTAAATCTGAAGTTTCTAGTGTAGTCGGCTCGATTGAATCTTATGACCTCTATTTGGATGAGCCAATATCGGAAATTGGTGGAGATGGTTCAATCAACACTTCTCAACCTGATGGTGCACATCAAGAAGAGAGTGCGTTGGGTGGCATTGAATTCCGTAGCAGCGAAATGATTAGTGATTTACAGGTTTTTGGACAAGGAAATGATAATCTTGTCGAATTATCAATCTATTTGCAATTCGAAGGTAGTTCGGGTTCAACAGCAGATATAACATTCTCATTGGAAGGAGGTGTTCACGAATTTACTGAAACGCTTCAACTCGATGACCCATGTCAAAGTTCAATTTTTCAATCCTGTTCATGGACAAGCAATGAAATTTTCTTTACGATTCCCTCTTCTGGTTTCACAGTTCCTAATGGGAAGCAATTGAAACTACGTGTTGATGCTCAAGCAACTTGTGAAGGTAGTGGCGGAATCGGGCAAGGTGGAGAGTGTGAAGTAATGGTTGCTTTTGGTGACATTGAAAATTCCCAAGGATATTCAAAACTTGAAATTGATGCCAATGCACTTTCTGGTTCTGCAGTTAAAGTTCACAGTTGCCATGACGATTATGGATGTGGATGGAGCGAGGAAGAAAAAATAGAATGGTCTCCAAATCATCGCCCAGAGTACAGGGAAATGCATTTTTCAGTTGATGTAAGAGATGCATTTGGGAGGGATGACATTCAAAGTATAGGCTTGGTAATGAGTACTCCAAATGAGGCAACTTCTGTATTTGATAAGACCTTTACCGAAAATGATTTACGATTAGATAATAATGGGCTTGTAGGTAATTTCACATGGACTTATGATGCGGGAATGGCTGCGGGAGATTATCCGCTATACCTCGAGATAAGCGACGTGCAAGGTCACAGTGTGATCTTTAATCACGAAGGAATTACACTGTTAGAACATGATGTGACTCTCGGTTTATCAATAGATCAATCCGATGCAGTTCTTATCGCTCCAGGTCAAACTTCATATGTTGAATTTTTACTTGAGCACACTGGTTCAACAGCCTCTACTATTGAAGTCCAAATGGAGTTGGCATTTCCAGGATTGCCTTCTACTTGGTCCGAACCAATATGGGACCAACCTGGTGGTTATACATTGAGTGGCGGCGGAGCATCAATCATTCCTATTCTCCAAATAGATGTCCCAGAAGATGATTTAGAAAATGCCCCTGAAAGATTGAATATAGAGGCGAGAGCATACGCACAAATTGAGGGAGTGACAGTTGAAGTTGCAATTAAAACACTGTTCATGAACATCTCAGAGGTAGGTGTGTTCTCAGCTCCGAGAATTTCAATTTTCGAAGATGTAGAGCATCAAAGGCAAATTGCAGATTCAACAAGGCCAGAAGCATATAACGAATCTGTATCACACTATGTCGATGAGAGTGAAACCGGAATGTTCTTCATCGATGTATTTAATTCTGGATTCGATGTTGATAATTTCCGCATTAGAATAGTTGATTTCCCTGATGCTTGGCAATTCCGGTTATTTGAGAATTCATCTGGTGATGAATTGGAAGATGAGGGTATTTATTCAGTGATACCAGATATTGGTTCTCATAAAACAATGATAATAAGGATGGAAGTCTATCCTCCAAGTGATAGAGAGTCCCAAGATATTGGATTGGTTAAAATGAAGATTAGCAGTTCGGGTGAGGCCAACTTGGAAACTGAAATAGGATTTACAGTGCATCGTACATTTGGAGTTCTTGTCGAAGTTATTGCAGATAGTGATGGCGGTACTTTGGCTCACGTAGGGCCAGTGGCGCCAGGTGGAAGCATGTGGTTTAACTTACGCATTACTGACTCAAGTGATAACGGAGGCTCTGAAACAACATGGAGAGTCATTAAACCAGATGCTCTGTCGAGAAACACAGATACTAATCCTAATTATGCTAATTGGGATTATTCCGTTTCCAATGATACAATTAGCGATATAGTGGTAGTGACGACCTGGACTAATAAATATGTAGATTTGAAATTAGACATCGGTTTACTATCTGAAGTAGAAGCTGGAAACCATACTATTTACACCCGCATTGTCGAAGAAGGAGTAGATGCTGAAAGCGCAAGATACTTCGATTTACCAGTGGTTATTGAAGTCCAGAAAGATGTTCGTGCAGGTCGTTTAGAAGTGACACAAAAAGGTAAGGAAACACGCTTTTCACCAGATGAAACAAAGAATATTGAATTTAAAATAGACAATCAAAACAATGTTCCTCTCGATGTGGTTATCACTCTAGATGAGCCCACCGATTGGGAGGGAGTAATAAGAGCCTCATCCGATCAACTCGGAGGTCCATTCATCATCTTACACCTGCCCGCATATTCAACTCGTGATTTTTCAGTGGAGATTACATCTCCTTCTCAACTGAAGAATAGTGGCGAAGTATCATTTACACTGACGATGACTCCTATGGATGAGAATTCACCATATGATGGAAATTATACTCAAATCAAAGAAGTTGTATTTCTGACTGAATGCAGCGGCATCTCTTGTATGTTCAATGAAATAATTGATCCAGAGCCTTCAACACTGGCCATCATTATGGTGATACTTCTTCTAGGACTATACAGTTTCTATAACAAGGCAAAGTTATCTGGTGAACTAAAAGAATATGAATTTGATGAGGACTTTGAAGCTGAAACTACAGAGGATGCCTTGGAAGAAGAAATGCAAATTGAAGTTGAAGAAGATGATGATTTAGAATTGCTCGACGAGTTGGAAGACCTCTAAAGCAACATTTGCTAATGAAATCGTAACAACTTTTTATCAATTGCGTCAATCAAGCCTCAGTCTGTCGTTTTACTGCATGACGATGCCATCTCTAAATGAGCATTGTATGAACAGCGTACCATTCCCCTTATGAGGCAAAAGAACAACCCGAGGTTAGTGAAAACTATGCGCAAGTATTCCCCCCCCGCTTTGGCGCGCCCAGGATTGCAGATTTTGAAGCATCGCGATGCTCTCAAATCACTCTCTTTAGTGATGCTAATGTTGCTGTCTATATTCGCAACAATTGATTTTTATTCTTACAGTGCTCTAGCAGCAACAGACCAAGATGGTGATGGTTTGACATATGGGCTTGAATATTTGATGAATACTCAACCTAATGACCCAGATTCAGATAATGATGGTCTTCCAGATGGTTGGGAATGGCAATATGGATTGAATCCATTATCAAGTCAAGGAATAGATGGAGCCACAGGCGACCCCGATGGCGATAGTATGACTAATTTGATGGAATACAACTACCTAATTCCTAGCGGTTGGGATTCAACTACTACTGCAAATCTTCTCGATAAAGGAGTTTGGTGGAATGGTACTGTTCCAGTAAACGACTGGGATGAAGAAAACGCAATGCAATACACAAGAGTTGCTTGTGGAGGCAGCGGAAATGATGGAACTGGCTCTGTAATTTTGTGCGATGAAGATCCTGTTGGAAATATTTGTGCGAATGGATTTGATGATGATAAAGATGGATTCATTGATTCAGCCGATCCAGATAATGATGGTGACTTAGATTGTTCAAGCAATGATGATGATGGCGACGGAGTCGCTGATGAAGACGTTGCTGGATGGGATACTGATGGCGATGGAATGCCAGATGGTTGGGAAGCAGCAAACGGTTTGAATGCCACACAAGCATCTAACGCGGATGGGGCAAATGGAGATCCTGATGGCGATGGACTAACCAATTTAATGGAATATGTCAATCCTTCTTGGACTACTATGTGCGGCGCATCACCTTGTTTCCGCAATGGTCCAAATGGTATAGTGACTGAAACAGTTTCTCCTTGTAACCCTGCTCAAGGAATTGGTCCTGGTGCATGTGCAACTCTTACAGCAGAGGTCGATGGAATAATGTCTACCAACCCACAAAAAGCAGATACTGATGGAGATGGACTAAACGATTCTTACGAAGCACTGACACTATTGACAGACCCTACTTCTGCAGATACTGATGGAGATGGAATCAATGATGGAGTAGAAATTAATGGTGCTTATGGTAATCCTCCTCAAGCGAGTGACCCTCGAGATAACAATACCGACGACGATGCATTTGATGATGGCGCAGAAGATTTGAACTCGAATGGTATAGTGGATCCTGGAGAAACCGACCCAACTCGTCGCGAAGACTCCGGCGATGCAGATAGCGATGGAATTCAAAATTGGGAAGAAAATCTTTCCTGTACTACATGGGATGTTGCAGATACTGATTTCGGCGGAATAAATGATGGTGAGGAAAGAAATGTTTCTCACGGAACAGACCCTTGTGATTCAATTATAGACTATTCAACAGTACTTGTTTCATGGAATAGTGGAACAAGTCAACTAACTGTTAGTGATGGCTCAGGATTCAGTCCTTCAGGGGGGGTCGGGTGGTATAATGCCTCGGGAACGACGAGTTCGTTCGCCTATGCGGCAGTTGTCAACGATGTAATTCAAGGAGTATCGATAGGACCAGGTTCAGGTGTGACAACCATAGAGAACCGTAACGGTTCTTTCTGTCATTATAGCGCAACACAAGCAGGAACAATACTAACAACTCACAATTATTGTGATGATGACTACACTGATTCAGATGGAGATGGACTGGCTGATTGGCAAGAGTTACTTGCAACATTTGGATGGTTTTCAAATCCTTCATTATCCGATACTGATGGCGACGGAGTCAATGATTATGATGAAGTTCGTAGAGATGGAACAGATCCTACAGAACCTTGTTCTAATCTACTAGATGACGACCTTGACGGTCTAAACAATTATTTTGAAGTGACCATTGGTTGTGATTTATCTTGGATAGGAATTTCAAACGGCTCACAAGACGTTTGGGTTACAGATATTTCAACTGCTGACACCGATGGTGGTGGCGTTGATGATAATTCGGAATACTTTGATGGCACAAATCCAGAGAATGATCCAAGTGATGATTTACTGCCTGATGATTTTGATGGTGATGGAATTCCTGATGCAATAGAAAACCAAACTGGAACAGATTGGACCAACCCAGATACAGATGGCGGAGGAATGTTGGATGGAGATGAATGTCCAATACAGTTTTGGTTTGTAAATTGTGTAGGGGCGCCATTCAATCCATGGGATCCAACAGATGATACACTTTCAAACGAAGTAGTATTTTGGGCGAATAACACAACAGGTACTGTAGATATTTTCATGATTCACCGATGGAGGCAAACCACTAACGATTTCTATACAGGTACGACGTATGCACATCTCGGGACGGTTCATCCGAGTACAGTTGCCATTTTACCTACTACTAACAAGACCGATCTCGGCGATTTAACCTTTGCAAATGATACGATTCAATGGACTCTTCAAATGAATAATCCACTAATGAATGGGGCAGTACCAATGCCAGATTCATGGACTGAACTTTCATTCTGGTCTGATGCTGTTGCTTCCTTAGATGTGTCAAACGACACCTATATGGTTACAGTTAATCCAGGGCCAATCAGCGAATTATGGGTCAATAATTCAGAGTATTACTTCGATTGGGCTAACAACTCAGCTTCCTCTATTGCCAGTCCAGGGTTTGCCTATGAATTAGCATTAGACTCGAGTTTCAAAGACCTAACCCACCCCGACTCTGGTGTTTTCAATATTACAAATGCTATAATCAATGATGCAGGAGCAACAGATGCTTATTCTAAAGCATCTGCGATTTCAGATTTCTTAATCAATGGTAACGCAACTACCGAATTCAAGAGGAACTACAATGGTTCAGGCGCTCCAAGCGAAGAGGATATGACAAATATTCTAGTTAAATACGCATTAGAAGGAACCTGTTCTGAATTCTCTACAGCCTTTGTTACGATGGCTCGTTTGGCGGGATTACCTGCGAGATATGTAACTGGATATGCCGGTGGTACTTGGACTGGAGATGGCTATGAGGTCTATTCAGAACACCGTTCGACATGGGGTGAAGTGAAACTTCAACAAAATTCAGCAAATGGTAATCTGGACATGGGATGGGTTGCATTTGATGCCTGTCCAGCAGCGGAAGAGATTGAAATCGTTAATCAAACAGCGAGCCCATTGACTTGGGATAGAGATGGACAAACAAATCTCAGTGTTTCAGGGCAGCTTAGATTTTTGGAAAATGGTACTCCACTTTCTGAAATTCAACTAATTGGTTATCTCGTCCCTCTCGATGAAGCAGACCAAGTTCCTGGTGCTGGCGGAGACCCTGGCCGGATATTTTCATCTTCTGTCAGTTCGGCAGATGGTAATTTTACCATGTATGGCGTCCCAGCAGAAGCGATTCGTCCAGGCATACACCGACTTGTAGTAGAGCATTTCCAAAGTGGATATGTTTCTCACAACGGCATAGTCTTGGATATGTATGTAAATGTCACAGATGATTCTATGATCAATCACACTAGCCCTCAAGCGATAGATTCACCGGTTGTTGGTGCTGGAGCGACAACGATTATACAAGGATTACTTTCATTCGAAAACCCACCAACTACTTGGGATAATGTAATTGAAAATCAAACCGTTTGGTTAGAATTTACTTCTTCAGTTGACGGAATAACAAATCTCAGCGGAGATGTAGGTCCTGGTGGTGTTTGGAGCATTGTCGTCGATTTGGACCCGTTAGAGTTCAAGACGAATATTTCTGCAACACTTGGCTACGCTGGTTGGACAGATAATTCTGTAACAACATTCACTCCACCTCAATTCCATTTGCGCCCATCTACTCATGCAATCACTTTAGATATTCGCGATGCGCCTAATCTAACTGCAACTGTAGAAGGTCCGTTAGCGAATAATAGTGTATTTGTACTGAATGATGATATTTTCATCAACGGTTCTTCGATGAGTATCGGAGCAACTCCAGTTGCTATGCTTGGAAATTTATCTCTCTCTATACGTCAAAATGGTTCTGGCATGGACTGGCTTGAAGTGTTCAACCTGACAGTCAATGGTTCCTTCACAATTTCACACTTACTTGTTGCAGGAGATACTCCTGTTGCCGCAGGTGAGATAGAGATTCAATTGCGTTTCTTCCCAGATGTTCTATTAGCCACTGATGATGCCAATGTTTCAGTTAACATCCCATATTGGTTACAAGGAATTCTTGACTTCTCTATTGAAGCAATGCCACAGATGCGTGGTACGCCAACAAATGTGCGTGTTCAAATAGAGGACCACAGAGGCGTAATTCAAGGATTTGAAACGATTGGAAATTATGATTTCTACTTTGATAACAATTGGGTAAATACTACAACTGACCCAGATTCTACTGTAATTACAATAAGTTGGGATTTGAACGCTAGCAAGATTGCATACGATTATGTTCTGGATATTTCCTTTAATGGTTCACAATATTTCCAACCTTCTATTGGATCTGGTGTATTGAGAACTCAAGCAGAAGTTGGATGGAATATTAGTGTCGGACAAGATTGGAATCACTTGGGAACTACTACCTACATTTACGGGGATGTCTTTGACCCAGTCCACTTAACTCCAATTATTGGCAATGATTCAATAATTACAATTCTAATGCAATTACCAGATGGTAATGTACTAGATATCTCACAGGGGATGCTCAATAATTCGACAGGAACTTTCAATATTTCAGTTACAATGCCAATTAACCAACCAAGTAATGCATACGATTTCAATTTAATAATGGACTTTGATGCAGTTGCACAAGAAGGAGGGCCATACTATCAATTGCTTGACCTAAACCCTCCATCGGACCCACCTCAGCCGCCAAATCTACCATCTGTCTTGGTAGGTGTAGAATCGGAGTTCGTTGTCCAATCAGAACGGTCTAAGGCAATTGTAGAGATGAATAACTCGGTTTTCTTTAACGCTTCAATTTTTGATGTTGCTGACATGTCTAATGTTAGTGATGCAACGGTTGAGTTTATCTTTGATTATGGAAATACCAATGTTAGCATTGGAAGTGTGATTTCTGATGGCTTTGGTAATGTTAGTTTGTCATGGGCTCCTGTAGGCATTAGTCCAGGATTCTATGATCTGCGAATAGTAGTCCATGATGACTTAACAGATGGACTAAGCCAAGGTAATTCAAGACGCTACGGTAATGAGACCATAGTCAATGTTACAGTTCAAGTAGACAGCGAGTTCAGAATAGATAGCATTCCAAACACTGTTACAGCTGGAATTAATTTCAATGTCTTAGGACAAGTACTCGATGCAGATAATGGCAGCAGGCCATTGATTAGTGGTGTTGCTTTGACAGTATTCTGGTTAGAGAATCCAAATGAAACCCTGATCGAAGGGTATATCACTTCATCAAATGGGACATTTAATATTTCAATTCCTACTGATACATTGAATAATGGAACGGTTAGAGGGATGAAAACGTTGGTAATCAGCGTGGTTGAAGGTTCTTCTCCATTCTATCTTACAGCATCAACACAGCATGGAATCCTAGTTATGGGTGTTTCACGATTTGAGAATTTGCAACCACTTAACCCAATTATCATCAACCGTGGTGATAGTGTTAACATTACTTCTAAGTTAGTTGAATCTTCTAATATGTGGCAACCTCTTGCTGGATATGATGTGGCAATAGAATTCCATGAGACATGGTTAGCACCGACTATTACCGATGGCGAAGGCTTTGCTAACTTTACTCATGTAATACCTACAAGCCATCCACTCGGTTTGATTTCGGTTAACATCATATTCAATGGTTCAAGTGATTTATTATCCACTAACGCTAATTTGTCTACTATCACAATTAGAGCTGCTACAATCTTGGTCATTGATTCAATATCGGCTAATCCAGTAGCAGGACAATCATTCAATGTCTCTGGTAGAGTAGTTTCGGATAACGGAAGTGGATTAGAACAAAGAGATGGCACAGATTTACTGGCCAATATCCTGTTCACATTAGATGGTAATCCAACAGAATTTACAGTCGCAAATGGATCTGTGATGACCGGTGGATTCTGGAATGCAACAATCACCTTAAGCCAAACATTCATGGCAGGAAACCACGTCATAGAAGCATCGTATGTTCCTAATGTTAATTTCTACATAGGCTCTAATGACAATACCACTTTTGATAGCCGTGGATATACAACATTAATCTTCATCAAGCCATCAACCGATGGCCTAGGGCAGCCTTCTCTAAACGATAGAACAAACCGTGGTGATAATGTTTCGTTACAAATTCTGTTAAGAGACAACACAGGTGAAAGCGTTCCTCAACAAGCGATAACAGTAGAGATAGTTGGCACTAGTATCAGTGCGGTATTCACTACTGCAGAGAATGGAACCGCCCTTGGAGTCTTGAATGTTCCAAGCAATTTATCGGTTGGTCCTGCAGACCTAAGAGTTACATTTGGTGGAATCCCTGGAACGACTGGATTATTGGGTAGCAATGCGACAACACAATTTGCAGTATTGGCTGAAACCAATTTGACGATAACGGAAAGCCCTAGTTCGCTTACGGCTGGTGATGCATTCACAGTAAATGGTACGCTACTAGATGACCTTGGATTACCACTCTATGTCAATGGAGTTGAATCCTTAGCCATCGTCCATCTATTGGTGGATGGTATACCGGTATCAAGTGTTGAAACCGATGCAATGAGTGGAGCATTCTCCCTGAGCTGGGTCTTGCCTGAAGATACAAGTGCAGGAGCACATCAAATCGAAGTACGCTTTACCGGTGGTAGAGATTGGGTTGACCCAATTGGAGCAGGTGACCCTGCTAATCCAGATTACTATCATCCAAGCAATGATGTTGTAACATTCAATGTCAGTGTTCCAACTAAGATTCTACTACTTACTCCAACAGGTGATGTTGACCGAGAAGAAAGTATGACTATCCAAGGAAGATTACTAGATCTTGTTGATGCACCTCTCTCCAATATGACAATAGAAATTTGGCTTGATGGAAACTGGTTGACAAATGTTAGCACCGATGTTGATGGAATGTTTACAGCAGTGCACGCAGTTCCAGCAGATGCGAATTTAGGTCCATTATCACTTGAAACTAGATTTACAGGAACGACGTTCTTTTTGCCAAGTCAAGAAAGTGGAACTTGGAATGTATTCAGTAAGGTTCTGGTCACAGTTGAAATGCCGAGTCCAGTCGCAGTCTCACAAAATATTTCAATAACTGGTTCAGTGGTTGATAATCAATTGAATCCAATATCTGGACATCAAGTGGAACTGAATGTTGAGGGAGTTCTGATAGCAATCGTAACCACAGATGCACAAGGAGAATTCTCATATGATTGGACAATACCTGATATATTCTCATTCGGTAACCATACTATGGATGCTATTACTTCTGCTCAAGGATTCTATCGCTCTAATGCTGGCAATACGACCTTCTTCTTAGCACACCGCTCAGATGTCACTCTGATATTTGATGATGGAAGAGATGCTACCCGTGGAGATTCATGGGCACTATCTGGAAGATTGTTTGACATTGATACGGTAAACAGAGATGGTCTTGAAGGAATGATGTTAAGCATTATTCTCGATGATGTAGAGGTTGCAACCGCAACTACTGATTCTGCCGGTGTTTGGAGTGTAGTAATTCCGGCAACAATGGAATTAACAAGAGGTGAACACACCTTTACAGTAAGTTTCGCAGGAACCAATGCTCATCTTGAGGCATCGACCAATGCTATTGCAATTGTTTGGTCTGATATGGTAATTAATATCGACGAAACATCATCTAAGATAGTTACACGCTCTGATGGTACATTTGCGCCAATTGTTCTAACCGGTTCAATTGCAGAAATTGGCGGTCAAGGAGAAGTCTTTGAAAATCTTGTTCTCCACATAGGAAATGGAACAGACTGTGTCAATAATCGCGAAGGTGCAAGTTGTATTGGTGGTCTTCTAATCACTTGGTTAAACGGTAATTTCTCAGTTAGTGGACCTGCTCCATCATGGATGGAATCTGGTTCACAATGGATTTCAATAGATGCGCCAAGAAATGATTCATTATACCTGAATGCAGAAAGTATCTCACAGATATTATTTGTTAAGGTCAATGCAGACTTCAGTATCACAATTGATAAAATTGTAGAAGATAAGGATGAAGATATTTCTGGCAATGTAATAATCACTGCCCAAGATACTGGTGCAGGAATACCTGGAATTAGTGTAACTATTTATCTCTATGATGGAAACAATAGTCAATTGAGCAATCCGTTACAGAAGATTACAGACGAAAATGGTCTTGTGGAAATTGAATTCAATTCAGACCCACCATACGGCGATGCAAGTCGCTGGGGTGAAGTCTCTATGGACATCATCATCAACGATCCACGTTTGAGTGATGAAAGCCTTGCAACATTTGCAGCAATACGCCAAGATGGATTCGCACCTGATTATTCATATGCAGACGATGTGCAAGAAGTATCTATGTGGGCATATGGGTTAATGCTGTTAATAGCAGCCTTAGGAGCAGCAGGCGTTATATTATACAAGAGGAAAAAGGCTGCTGAACTAATGGCAGATGCTGCTGAGATCTTCGCATATACTGCTGAATTACTAGCAGCGGGCGATTCGATTAGAGAAGCGATTTTCAACTGTTACCAGGATTTGTGTTCCTTGCTACAACAGCGAGACTTCTTACGACGTGACTTTGAAACAGTTCGAGAATTCGAAGTTGCTATTCGTCAAGCTATGCCTGGTATTTCCAATGATGCACTCGTTGCTATGGACAATACCTTCGAGATGGCAAGATACAGCCGTGAAGAGATGGGTGGAGTGCACCAAGAGGCCGCAGTTCAAGCATTGAATCGCATGAGTGCTGAGATATCGCAATTGCAAGCAATTACGCCAAGAACTTGATAGATCCATACCTCAGCCCAATCGCATTGATTTATGGCATAGAGTCGAGATTAACCTAGAATCACATGTAGCGATTAAGGTTTATATAGCGTAATAATCATGCGAGATTATGTTCTCACCAGAAGACTGTATTGGAATTGAAGCAACTGATTATTTATTGGATTTAGGATTTGACTTTTCAGTTGATTCAGAGTATGTGGGGAATGAAGAACTGGATTTAGAAGCCTTACAAGATGACGGCCATCCTCAACATCCAGCAGCATTAGAGGACTTATTTGAAAACTCTGAGACGCAAATTTGCTGTACAATGGATCAACATCGTTTAGTGATAAGTTGGAGTAATTCAGAGATACGTTCAGTGTCTGATAATTTCCCCGAAAAGATACTTTCGACTTTCAAAGCCTTTCTTGAGAATGATAAATCCATCGTTTACGTTTCAAATGAAAAGTTAGCTGAGATGCAAGAGAAGATAGATGCTGAAGTTGACAGCCAAGACTAATGTTCAAACAAAATAAGGTCTTTATCGTATCATAACATTGTTTGGCGGAACATTTCCGGCCAAAAAGAAAATATGCGTAAATGGCTTACTGTGAGGCTAACTTTTTCCCAATCTAATGGGTTAAGTTTATATGGGTGAAGTTACATCTAGATAGTGAAGTATTGGCGGATATCTTCAACAAACAGGGAGTTATATTATGCAGAAAATAGAAGGTAAATATGAAACATTAGAAGATGCTAAACTAGACTATGATCCAGAAACAGGATGGGGTATGAATGAAGCTGCTGTAGATGTAATCAACTCGATCTTAACTGGGGTAAGAGATGGATGGTACTTCAATATTAAAATGAACGAGGAATCAGGTGAGACAGAATTTCTTCGGGCAGCAGATGAGCTACGGGAAACTCTTCTTGGTATCGGAATTTACAGTGAGTCTGGTATTTACCATCGTCGAAGACCAAAAAGATCGATGGAGGAAAGGCCAGAAGGTCGCCCTACCATTATGGTCAGTATGCCAAAGAAACAGTTCCCAGCATCAATCAGAACATACTATACAATTTTCATCGCAATAAGTGAAGAAATCCCAGGTATTATGCAGGATTGCTATTATCGTGCGTTTGGCTCACGCGGAGGTATTTTCAATGCGGACGCCGCTAAAATCGACCCGAAAATGGACCAATGTATTACCATTCTTGCTTCGGTGTTGGGAGTTCCAGGAGAACTCGTCGAAGAATGCATGAAGAATAAGCGCCACATGGCGGGTGTACTTATTTTTCCAGGGTTTTTCCGCGATAGTAAACATAGTGAGAACTTGGACAAACCTTGGTCTAAGTACATCTTTTGGTGCTATTGGGATGCGCCATTTGAGAACGACAAGGCATCTCCATCA
>JAPKFC010000036.1 GCA_028821785.1 Candidatus Poseidoniaceae archaeon
ACCCACTCAATTGAACAAACCATCATTCCAAGCAGTAATGACGCCTGTGAATGCTGATGCTGCTACTGTTAATGGGCTAGCCAAGTATAGTTTCCCTGGCCCAGAACGACCTTGGAAATTACGATTAATCGCTGAGACAGTCACTTGTTCTTGGTTGATAGAAACACCAGGTCCTGCACCAATACAAGCACCACAACCAGGGTCGATTAAATTGATTCCTACGCGTTCAAATAAGGCATGCCAGCCTTTCTGTACAGCCATTTCTTTTACGATTCCTGAGCCATATTGAATATAGAATTCAACTCCATCTTTGACGGTTAAACCAGCATCTTCTGCCGCTTGGCAAACCAAGGCATAGTAAGCAATATCGTCTTCTTTTCCAGCAGTACACGAGCCACCATAAGCGATGTTTATTTCGACTTGACCAATATCAGTAATATTAGCGCCATTTGTCGGATCGCTTGGAATACCCTCGTCTGGATTGCCCGGGTGTGCGACCATCGGTACGATTTCTGAGAGATTGATAACGTGAACTCCACCAGTATACTCTGCGCCCTCATCAGGAGCAACAGCAAGGCTTTTCATGACATCAAGATCGAGATGCGGTTGAGTTTTTAGCATCCAATCATACAGTAAGTCATCCGCTTCACATATTCCTGTTCTAGCGGAGCATTCAGTAGCCATGTTACAAAGAGTCGCTCTCTCATCAGCTGAGATTGAAGTAAGACCTGAGCCACCAAATTCCATGCTACGGTTAAGAGTCAATTCTTCGCGAGCATGATCGGATAAAATGTAGAGAATAATATCTTTAGCAGTACATCCATGGTTTAGAGTGCCCACCAATTCAAATCGGATTGATTCAGGAACTTTCACAAAAGTAAATCCTGCACTAACCAAGTTAGCATATTCGGTTGAACCAACACCCCAAGTAAGGGCATTGGATGCACCGCCCATGCAAGTGTGGGAATCAGTGGCTTGAATGAAATCTGCGACTTCGATGAATTCTTCTCTTGCTACTTGATGGCAAATTCCAGGTGAAACACCGTCCTCAGCCGAATAATCGCGGACACCAGTATGCTGCTGAAATTCAATCTGCAAATCCCGTAGAACCTGAACCTTTGCCATATGAGGGACAAATTTTGGATTATGGTGGGCGTAGAGCAAGTGGTCTTCAAAGACTGCAAATTTACTTGGATTTGGCAAACTATAATCTTCACCATATTCTTCAATAAGGAAATTATGAACTTGCGCAGTAGTGAATTCGTGAGAATATCCGCCTTGTACTTGGGCAATTACTGGGTCATGTGGTTTGACACATTGACCATCATCTTGTCCGACCAAATTGCGAGCAATGATTTTCTCTGCCATAGTCATTGGACGAGTAGGTGTATTGATTGCGGGCAAAGAAACTTCACCAGCCTTCAGTGCTTTTGCGAAAGCAAATAACCCACCCCTTTCTAGAATTATTTTTGTTACAGGGTCGTATCTATCAGTGAACTCTGATAGAGCAATGCTCTCTCCGTTCTGTAAACGAGTTAACATAGCATGGTCGCCCATCAGTTGTCCTAGATTGATATTGTTTCTTTCATGAATAGGGGCGAATGATGCCGCGATTATGATGTTTATTCCAGACCAGCGCTCACACTGAGATGCAGTTTCTCTACTAGAGCCAGTACCCTTGCGTTGACCAGAAACAATCACTTCAAAATTTCCATTCTTGAGTGCATTTTCATTGAATACCCTCAACCCATTATACATTAGTCCTGCATAAGCATTCTTGGCAATTTCAACAGGGGAATGATCAAAACAAACCCACGCAGGAGTCATGACATCAGTATTGATGTCATCGAGCAAATCTTCAATGCGCAGATCTTCCATTTTCAAATCTAAACCATCGTATAATTGTTTACGAATTAGACCTAAATCTTTGGTCAAAAATAGTACTCTTTTTCCTTCGGTGAGAGAGATTTCGTTTGTTGGCCAGTCCCCCCGCATAATTCTCCCTCAAACTCTCTCAAGAGTCGGGTAGGTATAACGGGTTCGGAACTTGCCAAAACACAGACCTAGCCCCAGATATTATATTGTTATTTTGCCAAAAAACGGTATTTTTGAATCGGATTGGGTTTTTTTAATTCACACAGTGAAAATATTTTGTTTGAAGTCGGGGAATTCTGAATAACAATTAAGCATTTTTGTATTATTTGGCTGTATTCGGGCAACTGCATCATGTTTTGGTATTACGACTATTAGACTATGCCGGCGAAGTGTTTAAGTACCCCACGCTGGGGGGATTGAATTACTATTACCTTGCAAGTTGGACATTGCGTTCATCGTGGGGAGGCGGGATTAAAATGGATGAACAACAAGTGGAAGACACAGTAAAATGCAGCGATTGTGGAAGTAGAGAATTAACACGAGACGAAACTCGTGGTGAAGTCGTCTGTGACGATTGTGGTTTGGTCTTAGAAGACAATGTAATCGACCAAGGCGCAGAATGGAGAGTTTTCTCTCCAGAACAAGGCGATCAGCGAGCTCGAACAGGAGCACCAATGACCGTTATGTTACACGACAAAGGTTTGTCAACTGACATCGATTGGCAGAATAAGGATTATTCTGGAAAAACAATCAATTCAAAATACCGTTCACAATTCTATCGCATGAGGAAGTGGCAAAAGAGAAGCAGAGTTTCCAACGCTACCGAGCGCAACTTAGCAATGGCTTTGGCTGAACTTGACCGTATGGCGAGCCGTTTAGAATTGCCTAAGTCTGTAAGAGAAGCAGCAGCAGTCAACTACAAGAAAGCAGTCGACAAGAGATTGATTCGTGGACGCTCGATTGAAGGTGTTGCAGCAGCATCACTGTATGCAGCATGCCGACAATGTGGCGTACCTCGTACTCTCGACGAAATCGGACAAGCATCACGTACTGGCCGCAAGGAAATTGGCCGTACATACCGTTTCATGGTACGCGAATTAAAGATGAAAATCATGCCGACAGGACCTGAGGATTATATCTCAAGATTCTGTTCAGGACTTGGCCTAGATGCTGAAGTTGAAGCAAAGGCATATGAATTGATCAAGGCGGCTCAAGAGAAGGAATTGACTAGTGGAAGAGGACCTACTGGAATCGCAGCTTCAATTATTTACATCGCATCTGTTCTTTGTGGTAAAAGACGCACTCAACGTGAAGTTGCAGAAGTTGCAGGTGTTACCGAAGTAACTATTCGTAACCGTTACAAGGAATTGATTCAAAACCTCAACATCGAACTAGATATTTGAGGCATGAATATGTCCAAAGCGCGGAGCAAACTTTCCGACTTAGCCTATGAGGCAGTCGCAACGGGTTTAGTAGAGGCATTAGAGAGGGGAACAACCTCTTGGCCTTTACCACAACCTCCAATGTCCGACCCCGACTTTCCAGTTATAAATCCAATTTCTCCTAATGATATTGTTGAATTAGGATTGGCCATGATGTCTGTTGACAGAGGAATGTTCGAGGCTAATTTGAATTCGGTTGTTGACCAAATAGTTCCACATCGGATGAATCTTTCAGATGATCCATTTGAAACACATGACAAATGGCTTGGCCGTAGAGTAGACAAAGTGGCTGAACGATTATTGTACACCATTGCTCTAAATTGGCTCAGTCAAGCATTTGACCCAGAAGCACCCAATGTTGACCGATGGTGGTTGGCTATCGCTTTGATAGATGGTCTATCCACGGTTCCAAGAGGTCAACCAGTTCATCAAGGATATCATTTGATTGAATCGATTGCCTTAGCAGAGCGCCCTGGAACTTGGCATACACAACCAGAAGCAGGTCCTCAAAACACCGACTGGGACCCAACCGCAATGATTCCGCGCTCTACTTCAGTTGTTGCACATGAACAAGGAGTGGAGGCAGCCAAGTGGCTTCTAACAAGATTGGAAAGTGGAAATGATGACCGACGCTTACTGGTAATCGAGTGGACACGCCTACTCATACAGAGGGCAGAATTGGTTGAACCACTAGGCCTATCGGGTATTTTGTTGCGTAGAGCCAGCGATCCAAATGAAGAGGTTGCTGTAAAAACTTCACTATGTCTTGCACGTTTGTTAGAAGTTGATCTAGAAGCAGGAATTGCATTGGCCAATAGATTGCACAAGAGAGACGAAGTTTTGGTCAGGAGAGCGATGGCCGATGTCTTAACTAGATTATTCCGAAGAATTGGCGATGATGCAATTCCGTTTTTGGAAAAGATGTTGCAAGATGATGATGAAATTGTCTTGGCGGTTGCAGCCTCAACGGTTTCTGATTTGAGATTCCTAGACACCACGATGTGGGCCGATAAAGTAGAGGTTCTAACCAAGCACCCACTACCGATTGTACGGCGTAATTTGGTAGTCAATCTACGAGATTATATCACCGAATTCCCAGCCGATGAAAGAGGGATTCTGACAACACTTTGGCATGATGGCGATGAAGTGGTTAGAACCCGATTGCGTGAACTATTATTGCGAATGGAAGAAGTAGACCCGCAAAATTTCTCACTTAGAATCACTCACTTCAAAACCAATAATGTTGATTTACAAGATTTATGGGCATCATTGAAACTTAGAAGAGAAAAGAGATACTTGCAATGGATTGATTGGATGGATGGAAAGGGCGAGATTCCTAGTAATCCCTTACCGCCTAGTCCACATCAAAGTTCACTTCAAGAGCCTGGTGAATTACCAGAATTAGGTGAAGCACTGGATGTGCTTGACCAAGAACTTGGCTTTATCGATTGATTATTCTTCTTCATCGATTGCTAATGGGCCTGCACTGATCAGCCAAACATAGATTCCATTTGCGATTGCAAGTAGTCCAATGAACGTAATAATTAATCCAGCAGGCAGTGGAAATGATTCTCCAATTTTGGAATTGACTATGAATTTGGTAAATACTAAACAAATTAAACCAAACACAATTACAGTTGTTGAAGAAGATTTTGGATTTTTCCAAAGTTTTACTACGGGGGCGACTCCCTTTGAATCAAAGGTGAATCTAAACCAAGAAAAATATAGCAGTAACACACCGAGTAATCCGGCAACACCTCTGCTAAATGAACGAGAATCCCATGGGCCAGCGGGCGCAAAATCAAGGAATGTTTGTGCAACTAACAACAATCCGAAAATTCCGAACATCTTTGCCTCTTGTTTTGGCTGCATAATACTGCTGAAGGGCTTAGGCTTGAAAGCCTGTGGCATCATAGTGGTGATATGGCGGAGGTTTTGGATGCGGTTTTGGTCGCCGGTGGCCTTGGTACTCGGATGTTACCTGCGAGTGCAAGCATTGCTAAGGAAGCCCTACCACTGGTCGACATCCCAGTTTTAACTCATCTTGCCAGAGAGGCGGTTGCAGCAGGAGCAAAGAGATTGCACATCGTAACTTCACCGCGTAAGGATTTGTCAGCACTCCTCGCAGATAATTCGTGGCTAATCGACAAAAGAAGCGATTTAGATCCAATAATTCTCTCCCCCTTTAGCGATGTGGAAGTATTGGTCCACATTCAGCACCAAGCCCTTGGATTAGCTAATGCGATATCAGCAGCTACAGAATCAATAAACGGTCCATTTTTAGTGTTATTAGGTGATAACCTATTGATGAATAACCATACCACTGCCAGCGATTATAGCCCATCTAATGCTAGCGCTGAATTGGTTAATTGCTATGCCGCAAATAATCTTCCATGCGTAGGACTTGTCAGTGTTGCCGATGAGGAAGTAAGCAATTATGGGGTTGTTGAAATGGATGGACAGCATATCACTTCAATCGTTGAAAAACCAAATAAAGCGGATGCACCATCCAATATGGTTTTATGTGGCAGATATATTTTCACAGAAGACTTTTCAGAGTTGCTTAATCAATATGACTTAGCAACCCATGGCGAATTACAATCGATAGCAATTCAACAGCACTGGATGGATAACTCCGGATTGGTTGGAGTGCTACTGGATGGATACCAATGGTATGATTCAGGCTCGCCATTACCTTGGTTGAAATCACAAATAGATCATGCTCTACGCAGACCTGACATGAATCAAGAATTGAGAGATTGGTTGATTCAAAGATTACAGTAATTCATCTTTGACCTGGTTTCCAAAAACTTAGAGGTGCAGGAGACTCTTGATTAGCACAGCGTAATGCCAAGTGGTCGGCTCTTTCATTCCAACGATGTCCTCGATGTGCTCTAACATGGCTCCATGACAATTGTCGTAATTGAGAAACTTCCTTCCAAAGCATCTGAACATTTGCGACGAGTTCGCGGTTTGCTTTTGCCTTCCAAACACCTGCTGACAAATTACCAGCATATTGAGAGTCGGCTCTAATTATGGCAGGTTGTGTGCCCCCTTCCACTAATAACCATTTCAAAGCAGCAGCAAATCCAGATAATTCAGCAGTATTATTTGAGCCAACTTCAGCGCCAATAAAACCTTCAGCATTTTTGTCGGTGATTACCATTGCAGATGTTTCATCAATAATTTCTCCACTGCCTTTACCCAAACCAGTGTCACCTTTGACAACTACTAATCCCCATGCAGCAGGGGTATTCTCGTCAACATTTTGATTTCCTAAACAAGACCCATCAACGTAGAGGCTCAATAAGTCCTCTTCGCTCAAAGTCTTCACTCGCCGATCTCTGCTTTGTAAGCGGCAGCATCCATCAATGTGGACACTGCTTCAGGATTACTTAAGCGCATACGAATAATCCAACCAGCGCCATATGGCGCTTCGTTTAGGAGTTCTGGAGTGTCATCCAATTCTTCGTTTACTGCAGTGACTTGACCTGCTAACGGTGCGAAAATTGGAGATGCAGATTTTACCGATTCGACGATAGCGAATTCTTCCATATCCTCAAGTTCCTCTCCCTCATCTGGTAGTTCGACATAGACAATATCAGTCAATGCATTCTGAGCATGGTCAGTAATGCCGATGACGACTTCATCACCTTCAACTCTAATCCATTCGTGCTCTTTTGTATAGTACATATCTTCAGGGACTTCACTCATTACAATCGCCTCGTAGTGGTGGCGATGAGCAATCATTTGATGAATGCACCGATGAGACCGTTGCTTATTGAAATTGTAAATTACTCTTGTTCAGAGATATCTTGCTCAAGCACAGTCGCTTCTAATTTCGCCCAAGCATTGCCAACAGACGAATCTTTTTCCGTCTCTTCGACATCACCTTTAACGCGATTAGCCATTTCTAAATCATCTTCCAGTGGATATGCTTTGGCAAATGGACCTTCCCCCTTGGCTACTAAAATGGATAGGCCAATTAGAAGTAGACCAGCAATTCCAATAATCCAGCCAACTCCAACATTATCAAAGTCAAGCATTTGTTGTTGCAGACCAAAGGCTGCAGCTAAAATTAATCCTAATCCAGTGGCCATCAATAGGCGAGATGCGGCATCAGCAGGTCTTTGCATAATACAACCCAGAAGCGCTCAAGGCATGAACCCAACGGCTTAATCAGTAGGTTTCACGCATTAGTTTGTGAATCTTATATGGGAGTAGGGCACGATTTACAGGAGTGACTTCCAGGATGCGTCCATCATCTCTTCTACGAATATCTTGCAATAGGGGGTGGCGGCTTTTCTTGTGGAGGGTTAACAGGGTTGGCTTGTCAACTTCAAGGGCACTGCGAACCATGTTAACGAAGTTTTCAGATTCAACAGTAAACTTGCCGATCTCGTCGATAACGATCACTTCGCATTCATCCCTTGCATATTCAATTGCAGGGATTGCGACGGTTTCTAGTGCCTCAATGTCAATTCCGTAACCAAGCACTCTAAGTCTTGAATCTATTGATTTGTGAGCCATTACAGCCTCTTCCCCAGATACGATATCAATTACTTTGTATCCTAGACGTTCGCCATTTTCAACGATCGGTTCAGTTCTCATTCCACCGACGATAGCGGTATCTTGGCCACCTCGCAATAAAATCTCTTTTGACCTCTCATCAACTAGCATTGAAAGAACCTTTTCCATCACTGCAGATTTGCCGCTACGAGGTAAACCCGTAATTCCGATTTTTGGATGAACGCCCATATCAATCAATCCAAGGTCTTCGGCGAACCAAACTAAACCGCCGCGACTAATAAAGGGCATTGATGTTCATGTGACGATAATGCTAGACTGTAAACTGGAAAATCTATCCGGAGCATTTCCCTTTTACACTCTCACAGTTCCGATTTCCGGCGCAACTTCAATTGCGAGAGGAAGCATTTCCAATTCATAATTATTGACATTGTTGTTGGCACTCCAAGCGCGAGCCCACTCATCTAATGAATTCTCATTCAATAATCCGCACAACCAATGCAATGCAGTTTCTAAAGAACCATGCTTTTCAATTAGGAATCGTTTGATATCAGGATGTAATTCAATGTGATTAACACTGTTGCCTAGAACACAACCATCCGAGATTACGGCCCAGCGCAAGCGTCTATCCTGGTGAGCATTGACAATTGCTTGACAGGCGATACGAACTCCGTAGCGCTGGCTTGATTCACCAATCCACATTGCTAATTGTCGCTCGTTCGCTCGCGATGGGATATCGGTCCTAAACGCAGGATGGCGGATGAATATTGAACCACCCTCATCTTCACAAAAATGAACTCCTCTGATGAAAGGCCTATTTCTTCTACCCTTGACCCAAGTGTCAATTTTTTTGACATGTGATGTTTGGTCGATTTCACCCACTCTTACTCTGACGCAGTGGCCATTGGTTGCAAGATAGTGATCTTCGTCACCAAGTCTCGGCAGTTTTGCCAGACGGTCTAGAATTTTTAGAGTATGTTTTCTCTCGATTCTATCGCGAGGTAATCTTGGAATAGCCCATGTGCCTCTTGCCCAATTCTTCCATCGCTGTGTTTCCATTTCAAAGGATGGAACGCGGTTGGATAATCCTCCATTGTCACGACCTAAATCTGAACGGCTAATCGGGCCCCTTACCACAAGTGCATCCAAGGATTGCTTCGCAGTAATTCCTAAAACCACAACACCTTGAGTCATGCCTGGGAATAAGTGGTTCGCTTCTTCAACGGCCCAAACATCACTCCATCCATGCTTTTCAACCAATAATTGGCGCAATGGATGTGAAGATTGTTCTCGCAATAAACTATCAGGGGCAATTAATCTTAGTCGCCCTCCAACTTCAAGAATCTGTAAACTTCGTTCAATAAATAAGCGATACAAGTTGACATTTCCTCTCATCGTAGAGAATCTTGGACCGTTTTCATCGCCGATTGAACGAAGTTGTTCACCGAGCTCCTTTCTCAGTTGTGAACCATCTTCCATTCCTCTAAATCTGTCCTTAATTCGTAACCATGGAGGATTGGTAACGACTAACTTAGGCGGGGTTTGCCAAGGCCATTCACCTTGCAATGTGTCGCCTTGCTTCACAGAGTCTACAAGGATTTGTTCAGCCTCAGAACGAGTTAAACACCCTTCACGTTCACCTTCAAGACAAACCAAGTTGAAGCGGATTGCTTCCAATAATAATCTGCGACGGGTTGAGGCGACTACCAAATTATCAATGTCGATAATTTGGAAAGAAGAAAGTAGCGTTCTAGTATCATCAATTTTGGTCTGCGGGTTCCCATCCTCATGTGCTTCAGCATGTCTTCGAATAACACGTGCATGGAATAATCCTCCGCCACAAGCAGTATCTGCTATCGGCAACGGCACTCCGCTGAGCGTTCTAATTCCATTGGCTACCGCTCCCATTTCAGCTTCATCATCAACTTCATTTTCTTGAGAGTGTTGTGGTAAATTGAGTTGTTCAATATGTTGTCTAAACCCTGGTGGTAAATTGTTAATCTGCATACTTGTGGATTTTACTGGAGCCTTTGGCCGAGTTAATGTTTCATGCAACTCCGAAGCGATGACCGCATCGGCAAGACGAGGTGGTGTAGGATGTGCGCCACGTGGAGAGCGTCCATCAGATTCAGCATCATGCCTTGCTAAAAGATGGTCTAATACATGGCCAGGATCGGTCAGTAAATTAGCCGGAAGTGTGGGCCAGTCCTTTGGTAAGATTGCAGCAATCGGTTGATGATTACGAAGAGAGTTCTCCCATGCATTCAACCAAATTTCAACTTGAGTAGGCCTGTCGGACAGACATCTGTCCAATCTCGCGTACCAGCCACTCACACCGCTCTGCATGACCCCACCAAGCCAGCGGGCTGGCTTGTGCCGTTTCAATGTGACTCATAAAAAAAAGGCTCGTTTCCAGTGGAGAATCCGCTAAAATAGGGGTGTTATAAGCCAAGAATATTCAAACTTTGATGGTGCCATTCCAGCCCACTGTTAACCCAATCAAAGATTTCTTTGAGAGTCTCATCCTCTATTTCAGCAGCCGCCGCTAGTTGCCTTATCACTTTCAATTCCGCCGCATCATAGGCACCATCAACAGCAGCAACCAAAGCAGCATCTCTCAATACAAATTTGATTAGAGAAGAATCGATTGCCATAAGCAATTCATCTAAATCCGGAGGGTCATTTAGGAGATTACGGATATCAATTCGTACTTCAGGATGAATTAGAATACGCCCCATTAGGGCTTCTATGGCGCAAAACTCTTCTCGGACTAACTCGCCATCAGCAGAAGCGATCAAAACCAAAATCGATGCATATATTCTTTTATCATTAGGCGAACAATCCCCTAATGGGTCAGTAAACAAGTAGTTCACTCCGATAGTCTGTTTAGTAACTCAAATCCAGATTCCATCCAATTATACCCTTCAACGGTCCATCGTAATAATTTATCAACAGCATCATCTGCTAAGCCAAAATGAGCAGCTATCTCTTCCAAAGTTTCTCTTTCATCTTCATCGACTGTGCCATCGGCCGCAGCCATTAGTACTGAATCTCGTAGTGCGAGTCTTCCCGCTTCTTCACCCATACCCTCGAGGCAGGATTCTAAACTCGGTGGATTTTTCAATGCAAGGCGAATCATTTCTCGCTGTTTTGGCGAAAGTAAAGCATTTCCAAGCCTTTGTTCAAACATTGCCATTTCAGCAACTGATAATTCGTTGTCAACTCTAGTCATAAAAGCAAGTAAACGTGCATATGCAAAGCGTTCATCGCGTGGTAATTTGTGAATGACATCCGGTAGCATCAAATCCCCCGTAATTGTCCTACCCCATCAAACCCTCGGCCAATGATATACGGAAAATGGCTACATTGAAGGGTGATGGCGAGAGCCGGATAATATGGCGAAAGGTCAAACCTCTGAAGTCGTAGTCTGGACAAAGAGTGGATGTCCAGCATGTGTCAATGCAAAACGCCTTTTGGATTCTAATAAAATAAAATACCAAGAAAAAAAATTAGGTTCAAGCCCTTCAATGCAGAAAGCATTTGCAATCGCTACAAAGGGGGCCAAATCAATTCCGCAAATATTCATCGGTGGTGAACACATTGGTGGCTTTGATGATTTACAAAATTTGCAAAAGCGTGATGAATTGAATTACAAACTTGGTTTGGTTTCCGAATTACCAAAGAGAAGCATCACTGATAAAATAAAACAGGCCTTGGGTTTTAATTGATTACTCACTCTTCGCTTTCATCAACATACCCGAAAACCATCCATTTCATCATTCCCCAAGTGAATATTCCCCAAGCACTTACATTGACTAAGAATATCAACCTAATTGGTAAATCACTTAGAATTATCAATGAATCAAAAGTCAGTGTAGAGCCGACTAGGCCAAAGGCATATACTGACAATGCGCCAATGGCAGTATGGCGAACATCTTTACGTCCATCAAATGTAAAATATCTATGAACAAAGTGCGCGGAAATACTTGAAACAAACCACCCGATGGCCCACGCAAAGGTATTAGAAATCCCCAGTGATGCTGAAAACAACACCAAAAATTCCCAAAGCAGCCAAAACAGCAGTGTGTTAAAACCCCCACAAACAGTAAATCTGCGGATTGTTCCGCGCGGTACAACCTGTTGCCCAAGTTGCCTGTCCATGGTACACGAGGAGTGATAGATTGTTTCAAGTTGTTGAATTAGTCATCAAGGGTAACTACATCGCTTTCCTTCCCGGTTAAGATTCCGCGGAGTCGTTGATTGTCTGTTTGGATTGCATCCATGAGGTCATATTTGATTCCAAGTTCTTCAGCCAATACGCCGAGTGCTAGTGTATCCTTGGGCAGACACTTTCCACCGAATCCCCTGTTTAATCCGAAGATTGGATCGAGGTGAGATGGGCCGATTGGTTGTGCTTGCTCAGCGGTAATAATATCGCGAATCTTATACCAATCTTCACCCATGCCTTGGCAGATGTCATACATTTGATTAGCAAAAATTACCTTGACTGCATAGAAACTGTTTTTGCTATATTTGACTAACTCCGCTTGAGTAGGAGTTACCTGAAATGTATTATCTATACGCAACACTCCAGCTTCTCTATGTTGCTGAAATACCAATTGAGCAACATCTTCATGATGGGTTCCACAAACCAGAATATCTTGGTTAGCAAAATCTTCAAGACGTTGTCTTTCAACTAGAAACTCAGGAGAATAGGCAATTTTTAAGTTACTATATTTTTCGTGATATTGCTGTGCAGTCCCCGGAACTATTGAACTTTTGATAACAGCGATAAACCCATCAGGGAGTTCATCCAAGATTCCCTCAACGATAGAGGTATCACAAGCTCCAGTTACTGGATGTGATGGAGTTGGAACTGCAATATATGCCATGTTGACATTATCAGTGACATCTGCGAGAGTAGTACCTCTCGCAGGGTCGTGAATGAATAATTCATGAGCGTTCTTGAAACAGTGCTCAATAGCACCGCCAACCATACCTGCGCCGATAATACCGACCTTCATAGTCACCTGTGAGGTTCCATCTTTGATTAAGATGTCTTATAATTAATCAGAATAATGCGCTAATAAATCTATATCTGTTATTCACGATGAGGCGAAGGATTGAGTTTTCCATCTCTGGCCATAATAGATGCTTGAAGTAATGATTCAGCAGTTCCACAATCAACCCATGTTTCTTCTCCAACAGTCAACAGTGTAGCACTACCATCCTTGACATAGCGCCGGGTGACATCAGAAATTGAGAAGTCTGTGCCCATTTCAGCGACACCTGCGTCGAACAAATTCCAAAACCGTTCATCGAATAGATAGATTCCTCCAATGGCTAAGTTTGAAGGAGGATTTGTCGGTTTTTCAACGATGTCAATTACTTTACCACCATCTCCCATGACGGCGACTCCAAATGCTTGAGGGTTTTCCTCCTCTCTTGCCAATAATACGCACCCAGGGTTACTTTGTGATAAAATAAATCGTTCAACTGTTTCAGCCATTTCCACAGTCGTGATATTGTCGGAGAAATAGATTAACAATCTGCAATCTTCATTGTGTGGTCGTGCTAATTCCAGTGCAGCAGCAACACCAGAGGGCGTTTCTTCCAACACATAATGAATTTTTTCACCTTCAAAACCAGTACCAACATGCTTTGCAATTTGGCCAATGAATTGATTTGAAATAATGGTAATATCTTTGATTCCAGATCTTCTAATAGTCCCCAATGCATAGTCGATTACCGGCCTTTCAAATAGCGGTAACAGAGTTTTCTGAGTGTATTTTGTGAAGGGAAATAACCGATTACCATGACCGCCAGCCACAAGAATTGCCTTGACCTTCATGAATTAATGCAAATGATTTACCCTTTTGGCCTTACCTATACAATATACGCTCAATCGGAGTTTTTACCAATTAATTCTTCAACAGCGCCATCCTTTGCATTCTTTTCAAAATAATCAGTAGTTACCAATTCGGCAAGAGTTTCAACTCCCGCCTCGACCAAATCAGGGTCATTGCTTTGTGACTTTTCCCAGCGCTGTTGAGCCATTTCAGAATATTCTTCATTAGCATTTCTAACCAATTTTTCAGATTTATATAATTCCCCTTCAAGACCATCGAAGACCTTGCCATGTTCAACTGCGTCTCTAAAATTGGTAACTTCGCCAAATACACCATCTTGCTTTCCCCAAGTAGGTCCCTTTTCATCAACCCCTCTCGTTCTAGTCATTTCGGAATTGGAGGTAATGCGTTGAGGAATATTTCCAAATAATTTCGTTAATTTTCGTTCAACAGCAGTTCTAGTTTTAGAATCTTCAAATTGCAACAGTGAAAAGTCCATTCTTTGTAGGATTTCATTGATTTTATCATTCTTAGATCGCTGAGCCATGATTAGATAGATGGAAAAACAAAACAGAATAACCGAGAGGAATAAGAATTGTAAATCTTGCATCAATCCACCGGCTAAAGTGGCCACCAACAATACAGTAACAAGAGCAATTCTAGCATTGAATAGTTTTTGCTGCTGCAGCAACTCCTCCAATGTAATAGCATCGTCGTACATATTTACCCGCTCATTATTTTCCAATAATTTTATTCAATTTTTCAATCAAGTTATCATTGTCTAATTCTTCTATTTTCCAGCCCAATGATGCGATTGAAGCGGCCTTACTTTCTTCAATACTTTTACCCATCCGTTCATGACTATATTGGATAAGTGCCAAAAATAAAATCAAACAACCGATAGCAACCTGATAAGAATAAAATATTGCAATCGCTCCAGATGTAACCAATGCAGGTATTAAAGAAATAATAGTGCGGTTCTTTCTACGAGATTCCGTTTCAAAAGAATCTAATATTCTTTGAGCGGCTTGTTTCTTGGTCATCGCCATAACAGTGGCAAAGCGCTCTTGGTTGTCAATTTTATCATTGTATTAGTCATTCAGCAAATACAATCGAACTGAAATCCGGTGGCGAATCCCAATTTGATTAGACCAGTGGGATAAAGCAATCATCGTCAACTTCAACCAAACCGCCGGTTGTTAGAAGATGTTCTAGCGCTTCTTCAGTTTCTTTTACATTGACTCCATGTTCGGTCATACCAGTAAATATTGAATCCAACGTTGCTACGGGTTCACCTTTGCCCATTACAGATTCTACAACAAATAGCATTAGTTGACATGCAATTGCCAATAATGGGTCATCTCCGTGGTCATCGGGTAGGAAGTTAAGGAAAGTATTGACTGGATGTGTGATGTCACCAAGTTCAACAGGATTTTGCAGATTTGGTTCAGCAGCTCTTTGCCCAAGGCCTCTAATTCCATGATCGTCATTTAGGTCAAAGCAGTCAAAGAGATTTTTTTGATTTGGGTCAATATTACCATCAGATAACGGTTCTAATCGCTTTGCGATAGCATTAACTCTGTGCAATCTCTGTTCAATAGTTAATCTTTCACGGTTCAAATCTACTGATATGATTTCAAGAGTCATATTTGCCTGGTCTATCATCCATTGACGTAAATCCCATTCGGGGTCGATTCCCGCCATAGTATCTGCAAGTCTCTGAACCTCTTTAGGAAGCGAGTTGAGGTGTATTTGTTTCTCAGAATTGTCGTTTCCATCCTCGCCCATGTTTGTCCAACTCAAGAATGACAGCCTATGAAGCATACCACCAATCAATGACCCTCGTTTCCATTCCAGAGGTGAATGACTACGGCCCAACTGTGAAAGGAACTAGCCTGCAGTGGATGCCAACCTTATACTTCAGCCGAATGCACTTTCTCTAAAACTCCCCAATACCGTGACCCATTCTAAGTTCCATCAAACAATTAGGGTCGCGTTCATGTAGGGGTTGCCTATGCAAAGATACCATGAGTGACTATCGTATTGCAATTCTGCCGGGCGACGGCACTGGTAGAGAGGTGGCTTTAGAGGCCCAAAGAATCCTTGATACTATCGAAGCAAATACTAATATTGGCTTCGAGCAAACTGTAATTCCATGTGGTGGTAAAAACTATTTGGATACTGGAGAAGAATGGGCAGAAGGATCCTTTGAATTTTGCCGAGATGAAGCCGATGCTATCTATTTGGGAGCAATCGGCTATCCAGGGGCGACTTTGGATAACGGAGATCTTGCTGGCGGTTCAGTTATTTTGGGAATGAGAAGTGGATTAGACCTTTATGCAAATGTTAGGCCTATCAAACTCTATGAAGGCGTACCACACAAAATACATGGTAAATTCACCCAAGTTTGGCAACCGGGAATGGTCGATATGACTATCCTGAGAGAAAACACAGAAGGATTGTATCATTCACTACTAAGGAGAAGCGCTGACCGAGCCTTAGGTAGAGAACCTTACGAACCACCAGAACTAGAATTTCCAGGGCTATCTGGTGAAGTTGCTTATGACCCACGGCCAATATCATCAGTTGGCAGTGAACGCCTAATGCGTATGGGCTTTGAAATTGCAGAAACAAGAAATGGTGCACCAGTAGATGGAGTTCAAAGGGTAACTTGTGTTGATAAATCAAACGTTACTAGAGGCTGTCAATTATTCCGCAGTGTCTTTGAGAGAGTTGCACTGGATTATCCAAAATCAGAACTTGATTACAGTTATATTGATGCATTTATGCAGTGGATTACACGTTCTCCAGAATACTATGATGTAGTTGTAACTTCCAATATGTTTGGAGATATTGCGACTGATTTAGGCGCAGTTTTGCAAGGTGGCATGGGAATGGCAGCTTCCGGTAATATTGGTGACAATCAAGCATTCTTTGAACCAGTTCACGGCTCTGCACCAAAGCACGCAGGACAGAATAAGGTCAACCCAATCGCTTCAATAAATTCCGTTCAAATGATGATGGATTGGTTAGGGCGTAAAAAATCAAACGAACAAATGATTCAGATTGGAACACTAATCGATGACAGTGTAGCAGACCATCTCAAAGATGGTAAGAATTTGACATATGATCTAGGCGGTAAAGCCTCATGTTCATTCGTCGGAGAGGGCATTTCATCTAGACTAGCTGAAAAACTGGCAGAACAATTTTGATTAAGACGTCGTGGAACTTCTTTGCTTCCACTCGGCTTCAAATTCTGACCACAAACGCTGTTCAATTTCTTGCCTCAGTTGCGCCTCTAGTTCAGGAATAATCTCTAAAGCGACCTGTTCGCGAATTTCAAGTGCCATGCTGGACCGAACTCGCTCCTCTGTCAAACTTTCAATTTCTTGGCGTTGAGCACTCGAGATTTGTTCAGAATCATTATGTTCACTATGATAGCGATTTATTTCTGCTTGGACAATACGTTCAATTTCTTTCATCAATCTTGAAACGATTGCCAATTCCCAGTCTTCGGTTGGATGAGGCACATTCATCCTCGACGCTTCATTTTTCAACGTTTGAACGATTCTAGCGCGAACAGGGCTTCCAACTTCAAAATCATAAGCACCGGAAACGAACCCAACTAAAGAGTCAACCCAGTCACTATCTGAGATGTTATTTCCACACCCCGGGCATCCAATCAATACAGAATCGTCGCCATTACCGCCATGTTCTGAGGAGTCTACCTCTTCTGTAAGTTTACGGCCAATTCTCCTTTTTGGAGCAGGAGCTAGTTCTAAATCAAATGAAACAGAAGTGCCAAATGTATTTGGTTTTTGACTCCCAGAATCACTTCCTTCTCCCATTTCAATCACTAACAGTACCATGTTGGGTATTAAAAGTATTTCGCCTTCTTGAGCCACTATCGGCAAGGTTTCTTACCGGAAAAGGGCGAATTCACCGCCAATATGTCAAAAACACACCATTGTCTATGAGGAAAAACTGGAAGTAATATGATCTATTGCAGACTGAAGAATATTGTTATTATCATAATCAGTACGCGGTGTTCTAATGATTTTCTGCATAGCACCACTCAATAGATTCTCGGCAACTCTTGATAATTCATCAACGATTGTAACACTCCCCATCTTTGCTGAGCGTGATAGTGGATTCAGATCTATGACGAGAACTACTTTGCCCATTGCCACAAGTGCTTCACAGCGGTCTCCATCTTCAAGAGGAACCAAAATCACATCACTATTGTAAATTCCACTTTCACAACATTTTGCTCTTGGCCCTTCGAGCCCAGGTATTTTCGCATCTGGGTTTTCACCTAAGATTTCAACATCTAATCGATTAGTATCTCTAATTTCATAAAGATGGTTTAGTAAAGCCTTCATCCTTTCTGGGGTGCGATAGAAAATATTGACTTCAACAGGAATTTTGAGTAAACTTGCTAATTGCATCAATTCCTTTCCAGCAAGAGCGATAGCATTTCCATTCAAACTGATCACAGCAGAGTCAGCATTTTGTAAATGTGCTAAAGCTTCCATTGTAGCATCATGTGCACTCGGAATTGTAGTTTCGCCTAGGAGGTAATCGTATGCTTCACCTCTTCCATGCGCAATCAACGCACTATCGGCGAGCATTCCTGCCTTTGCCGCCATTTCTAAACGATGACGCATCAATAATGATTGATAGCGAGGATGGCTTTTATCGGCAGCAAAATCAGACATTACAACGTCTCCTCAAGCACTGTTGACCAACATCGAAACATCAAGTGGTGCAACACCGCGATTTATTGTGCTAGTAGAAAGAATATCTAGTCCACATTCCTTCCAATCGTTGATTTCGTTGAATGTAATTCCACCACTCGCTTCAAGAATTACGTGTTCGCGTATTGCTAACTCAGTCATTTCATCAGCAACTGCTTTACATCTTTCAGGATTAAAATTATCCAACATAATTACTAATTTAGATAAATTTTCTGAAGAACGGCGGGATGACCAAATCATCGCTGCCATCATCGCTTCCTTTTCCTCTCTAACCTCTACTTCTAGGAAAGCACCACACTGTTCAATATCAACAGATTGTAGATATGAAGTAATTCTATTAGCATGGCCATCGATATCACCCAACATAGTTGCAAGGTCATTTTCTTTGATCATTGTAGCATCGTTACGATTGAGGCGGTGTGTTAGCCCGCCTCCCATATGAACGGCCCATTTATCCAGTAATCCCCACACTGTTTTTCTGGTACAAGCGATTTGACCTGGTGCGATAGATGACCATTTCTTGGCCTCAGAAGCAATTCCAGATAAGTAGCCAATTATATTCAAAATACTTCTTTCCATTGCTAAGAGTGATTCTCTATCACCACTGAGAGTAGCGATTTCATCACCATTGGATACTTGTTTCCCATCTGTTGCTCGCCAAGAGATTTTCAGTGACGGAGCCCAAATTTGTAGCATATGGTCGACAGCACAAGTGCCAACAATAATTCCATCTGCTCTAGCAAAGAGAGTTGCTTCTACTTCATCACCTCTTCCAAAAGATGGCATTTCTATCCCATCATCTGCAACAATTGAGCCTACCCAACGGTCAATACTGCCGAGAAGTAACCTGCTAGGCCCTTCGTCCGCAGTCCACAACAGGTGGCCACGGTGATGAGGGGGTTTCGCCTTCTCTGCCATGACAACTGCTATGTGTGACTTAACTTCAATTAAACCCTCACCGCTCAAACATTGATGGGCGATGAGTTGCACGGCCTAACATGGTGCGAGTTCTCGTCATAGGAGCAGGTCTGGCTGGACTCTCAGCAGCATTGGCCGCAACCTCTGCTGGACACCATGTTGTAATCGTTGAAAAAGCGAAAAGAATTGGTGGGCGGGGAACTTCACAACATATTGATGATTTTGCAATTGGATATGGCCCCCATTTTGTTTTGAACAAAGGGCCACTGGTGAGATTAGCAACAAAACTCAGTACTGTAAAAATTGCTAAGTTACCCTTGCGCCTGCATCGTATAGAAAGCGTTGGTAATGGAATTATTAGGCCTCAAGGAAATCCTAGAAAAGTGATTGAAAACAAAAAAGCTCTCAAGTCAAAAGATCCTAACAACCCGCATGTAATAAATGCCCAATTCATAAGTGGTTGGGGCATTGATTCAGAATCAAGATATCGAGCATTAGCGAAGGGTAATCTATCTTGTATCGGAGAAGGCTGGTCGGGCTTAGTTGGCCGTTTAGCGATGGCATTAGATGAAGTCGGCGTGTTGATAGATTCCAACCTAGAAGTTGTTTCCATCGAGCAAGGCAAGGTGCAAATAAGTAATGGAACAACAGTTGAAACAGATGTCATAATATTGGCTTGTGGCCATAGCAAAACACGTAGTTTGGTAAGTGAACTAACTTCTTGCTCAGGGCAAATAGGATTGCCAAAAAGCCAACCAATTACCGCATCAATCGTCGACGTATCCCTTGACTCCAAACCCCTACAACAACTTCAGGCAATAGTTGATGGTCAAAACAAAATGGCTATTTTTGATATGAAAAATATTCATCCAGCGGTTGGCCCTGGTGGGAGTCTATTGAGTGCGATTGCTACTGGTGGAAGTGATCAATTTAATTCTTCACAGGAACGCCTTGATGGTCTCTACAAATTCATGGATGAGAGGGCTAGTGGTTGGAGGGAACATATCATTTCGCAAAGAGGGCAGAGTAAAATTTCACTTCATCCAAACCCAGAGACTCCAATTGAATTTGATACCTTTTCAAATCATAATGTTCTTTTGGCCGGTGATTGGATTGACAATGAATTTTCATTAGCTGATGCTGCGGTTGAATCGGGCAGGCAATGTGGCAGACATATCTCAAACTTATTTGGTTGAATCCTTATCCACCGTCTAGCCTGAGAGGGAAACATGCGCCTAGTCTCATGGAATGTCAACGGTCTTCGGGCTGCAATCCGCAAAGGAATAGATGGATACTTCGATTCAGTAGATGCGGATATTTGGATGCTGCAGGAAACTCGCGTTTTAGAAGAACAGTTTCCTAAGGGTTGGAGCTGGCCAGATGGCTATTCAGTACACCTTCACCCAGCACAGAAAAAGGGCTATTCAGGGGTGGCAACATTATCACGTGTAGATATGGAACTGGTTAGAACAGGGAAAGAAAGTAAACTAGATCCCGATGATTCAGAAGGTAGAATAATTGTTTCAAAGCATGGTGAGTTAACCTGTATCAATACCTATTTGCCAAGCGGTTCAAACAAAGAAGAACGCCAAATCTTCAAAGAATCTTGGATGGCTGAATGGAGGCAATGGTTACAACCATTCCTAGTATTGGAGACTCCAGTAATAGTTTGTGGTGATCTTAACATCGCACATACAGAGGATGATATTTGGAATGCAAAAGGTAACAAGAAGTCGAGTGGTTTTCTCCCCCAAGAAAGACAATGGTTCAGTGATTTACTCTCCGATGGTTGGAGTGATGTATTTCGCGAACATGTTGGAGAAGGTCACAAGGAATACTCTTGGTGGTCAAATAGAGGACAAGCAAGAGTGAAAAATAGAGGTTGGAGAATCGATTACTTCCTGGCCAATCCAGCCGCGGCAAATCTTGTTAAAGATATCTCAATAATCCGCCAAGGTGGATTAGATATTAGTGACCATGCACCTGTGGTATTAGATCTTGATTTGTGATTGAGATACATTGAAGAGTGCTCGTACCGGAA
>JAPKFC010000037.1 GCA_028821785.1 Candidatus Poseidoniaceae archaeon
ACCAATTCCTACGGCGATGATGATTATAATAATATCAAGTATGTCAAGCATAATTACTACTCCTGTCAATTACTTTCTCATGGCGACCCCCTATGAACACTTTCATCAGACCCTAGATGCTAAGTAAAGAACAAATGATTTGAAGTTCGTCTCAAGGTTCAATAAAGAAGTGCTCATAGGGGCAAATATGCGTTTCGAACAACTAAACGATGGAGTATGGGCAAAGACATACCTATTAGTTGACGAAAATACAATGGAAGCGGCATTGGTTGACCCTGTATACGATTATATGGATTCATACATAGAGACACTGGAGCAACAAAATCTGACCCTTCGTTATGCAATCGCTAGTCACACCCATGCAGATCATATTACTGCCTGTTTCAATCTCAGAGACATAACAGGATGTGAATATGTAATGTGGCATGAGACTGGATGCCTAGGGATTTCAAAACATGTCATCGACCAAGAGAAAATAATGTTAGGCGCTCATCCTATAACATTCCATTTTGCCCCAGGGCACACTTCTGATTCGATGATCATTCATTTTGATAATTATTTAATGACTGGAGATTTTTTATTCACCGGTGAAGGTGGTGTTGGAAGAGATGATTTGCCTGGTGGAAGTATGAAGTTACACTGGGACTCATTGCAAGTATTGAATCGCTTTGAAGGTGCAGAATTGGTCTGTACAGGTCATGACCCACCGGGTACTGAAATGCAATCTTTGCAATGGAATCGTGAAAATAACTTTGTCTTGAAAATGAAAACCTTTGAGGAATACGAACAATGGCAAAGTGAAAACAATATCAAATTGGGTTCTGTTTCAAAAATCAAAACAGCCATTCCAGCTAATTTGTCTAGAGAAATACCTGACGTGATTCCTTGGTTGCAGTGATAATAGGTCAATAGCACAAAATTTTGTGAAAGACTTCAACAACTGAAGGGTTTTCGCAGGCATGGGGTTATTGATGGCTATACCAGTAGATTTGAATGGTTTGATGTGGGCAGTAGGCCTACTATCCATCCCGTTATTGCTGGCAATCCCTATGAAAATAGCCTGGCAATACTGGATTGGTTCTGGGCACGAGGAAACTGAATACCGAGGTATGGTTAGGCAAATCATTGACTCGGGAAGGCAACTCTCCCCTTTTAGAGATACACTCGATGA
Source organism: Candidatus Poseidoniaceae archaeon (assembly GCA_028821785.1). Classification (GTDB taxonomy): domain Archaea; phylum Thermoplasmatota; class Poseidoniia; order Poseidoniales; family Poseidoniaceae; genus MGIIa-L1. The sequence goes on from JAPKFC010000037.1 coordinate 1,172, forward strand.
TTTAGCGAGAGGGTTAAGGATAAAGCCGGGTAGACAAAGGTTGATTGAAGCAGATTTACTTCATCCTCTCTCACTGTCACATTTTTTGATATTACCTGCTCTGATAATTTTCCCATTAGCAGTCATTGTGGCCTTACCAGTAATTTTGGTAGGATTACCTTTTTTGATATTAGTTGAATTTATATTAATTAAAAATAAAGTTCTAATGAAGAGTTTGAGATTGATTGAGACTTGGTTGCATTGGCAAGTGATACATATTCCCAAACCGCATAGAGGTTCGGTATTAACCAAGTCTGGGATCGGAGAATTTTCACAGCATGTAGTACACTTCTCGCAAGTACCACAAGGAACTTTTCTTGGATTATTTGCATGGTTGATGGTTCATTGGACATTGAAAGTAGATTCATTTGGCTTCGAACTTTCAATTGCAGCAGGATTTTACATTATCCTATTGGGTGTCTTGAGTGTACTCAATACTGCATTTGAGTCCGATTTAGTGTTCGTAGACCCGTCGAAGGGAAGATTGGTACCAGTGGACCAATGGCTGGAGAGTATTCTCAAACCGATTGTCGGTATTGGTTTACTATTTTTAATTGGTAGAAACCTACTCGATGAGGCGAGAGGAGGAAATCCCGTATTGTTTGCAACCACTGTACTCTCTCTTCTATATGGGGCTGCAATTGTCGGAATTGCTTATCGTTGGGGGTATTCATTGTGGCGAGGAGATAATGTTAGGTCCATTTTTGAGTTGCAAATTATCGAAGGATTGGCACCATTATCTTATGATTTAACGCGCAATAAAGGAAGAATTGATTTTAGAGTGAGAATGACAATGGAGGAAAGAATAGAAACAATTTCCAAATTACCATCAAATCAAATGTCTTTCGAAGCATTACAAAACCTTCCTAAAAGTAATACTTCTGATGTGATTCCAAATAACCCAATAAAGTAGGCTCTTATTTTTGATTTACAAGCGAAAGTTGATGAGACTTAGTCAGTCGCCCCAAGATAATGGCTAGAATCGCAGTCACTGATGGTATGGCGCCAGCAGCTGTAGAATTACTTGAAAAAGCAGGACATGAAGTCATCAACAAACCAATTGATCTCACAGATTTACTTGCCGGTGAACTATCAAACTTCGATGCTATTATCGTCCGCAGTGCTACCAAAATACCCGCTGAAGTAATATCTGCTACCGGTGAACGTTTGAAGGTCATTGGGCGTGCTGGAGTCGGTGTTGACAATATAGACATCAAAGCAGCCGCAGAAGCGGGAATTCCTGTTGTCAATGCACCTAGAGCATCAACTCAGTCAGTTGTTGAATTGACTATTGGGCACTTACTCGCTAGTCTTCGACACTTGCCTAAGGCAAATAAGGGAATGAGAGAAGGTAAGTGGGAGAAGAAAATCATGGGTGGTACTGAATTAAGTGGTAAATGCTTGGGATTAATTGGCTTTGGTAGAATCGCCCAAGGAGTTGGAGCAGTAGCGCAAGCAATGGGGATGGAAGTACATGCATTTGACCCATATCTTCCTGCTAAAATTGCCAAATCACAAAATACAACACTGCATAAGTCTGTAGATAATTTATTCAAACAATGCACTCATATCTCAATCCATTGTAATTTGACTGATGAAACCCATCATCTGGTAAATGAGGATAGAATGGCTATGATGCCTGGGAAGTCTAGAGATGGAATAAAATGTGGAAATCATGTTGTGAATTGCGCACGTGGCGGTATCATTGACGAGACAGCATTGCTACAAGCGTTAGAACAAGGGGTAATCTCTTCAGCGGCTTTGGATGTATTTGAATCCGAACCAGTTGCGCCTAATTATGCTCTAATTCAGCACGATAATTTCCACGGAACTCCACATATTGGCGCAGCCACATTAGAAGCACAGGCAAGAGTCGGTAGGGATATTGCCAACGCGATAATGACTGTACTTTCAGGTGCGGAATGCGAAACAACTGTGAATAAACATCTGCTTTGAGTTTGAAAAAGGTTGAGATTATTATTTCACTTGCTTAGTAATTTAGAGTTATAGTTAAACACCGCTGACAGTCAAGTAATATCAATGACTGGTGCTGGAATCAAATCTTCCGATGGAGATGCAACTCTAGATGATGCCAGCAACAGTTCTGAACGGATTATTGTTCATTGTGATTTAGATGCTTTCTTTGCTGCGGTTGAGACACTACATCACGACTTAGATCCAACGGTTCCTCTAATTATCGGTTCTGAACCCAATCAAGGGCGTGCTAGAGGAATCGTTTCGACTTGTAACTATCCAGCGAGGAAATATGGTATTCATTCTGCAATGCCGATTGGGGAGGCATGGAGGAGATGTCCTGGTTCACCATATGGAAATGCCATCTATCTTAGTGGAACTAGAGGGTTGTATAGTAGAGCAAGTCGAAAGGTAATGGAAGTTCTCAAGCCTTCAGCAATAAAATTTGAGAAAGCCAGTATTGATGAAGCCTATTTGGATATTACAGAGTCGGTTGATGGCGATTGGGATTCAGCCTTTGCATTGTGCCGTAAGTTACAGCAATCGATATACAACAAAGTTGGATTAACAGCTTCATTTGGCATTGGTCCAACCAGAATATTGGCAAAGATGTCAAGTGAAATAAACAAACCTAACGGAATTTTCAGAATCTTGCCGGATGAAATTCAAGAATTTTTCATTGATAGGCCGGTTAGAGAAGTCCCCGGTGTCGGCCCTAAAACAGCAACAATGCTTGCTGAATGGGGGATTACAAGTGTCGATGAAGCATATGAAGTGGGTGAATTGGCTCTGGCCAGAATGACAAATGAGAGATTTGCATCTTGGATAATTAGGCTTGCTGATGGGAAAACCACCAACGAAGTAAGTCCGTTGAGGAGTAGGAAATCTGTTGGCAAGGAACATACTTTTGATGTTGACCAGTCAGATTCAGAGATAGTTTTGGTAAGACTTAACCAATTGGTTACAACTGTTTTGAAGAGGGCTCAGGAGATGGGAGTTTCTGGAAGGTTGGCTGAGGTTAAAATAAGGTATACGGGCTTTGAAACACATACCCATGGGCGTTCTATACCTGTAGCGATGGATGATGCTGAGGTATTTTCTCGCCTTGCTCAACAACTTTTTGCTAATAATCTTCAACATAAAGAAAAAGTTCGTCTCATTGGATTTAGACTTGGCAATTTAGAAATGCCAATTTCACGGCAAATAACATTGCAATTATAGGATGAATAAATCATTCTAATGAATGCATACTAGTCAATATCTTTGTGAATTCACTTAGTTCATCAGGGATCATAATTCCAGAAATAGGCTTGTTTAGAGAGATTCCTGCATCTTTCTTAGCGTTCCAAGTTGAGGAATTAAATTCTTGAATAGAAGTTGTTAGTTTTCTCAAATCATCACCTTGTTGCATATCAACTGCCAATTCATCAACAATATTTACTGGGAATGAATCAACATCGACCGCAGACTTGGAATAAATTGTTAGGGATATATGATGTGAGAAGAACGGGCATATTGGAGAGAATGCACTAAGGAAATCTCTAACAATTCTGTGAATTGTCCATGCTGCTGCTTCATCGTCATCATATAATCTGCTCTTTACCATCTCTAGCCAATGGCTAGGTAATACGCCTGTAGCAAATGATTTTAATGCCTGAGTTGCAGTATAAATGTCAAGTTCATGCCATGATTTTTCAACGATTGACATCATGCTTTGGAACTCAGCTATAATCCATTTATCTTCTATTGCTAAATCAGCAGGAGTTGTATCTAAATCATCAGGACAAGGGAACATTGAAGCAAATCTTGCAACATTGAATACCTTGGTCAAGACTCCATAATACTTCTTTTCAATTTCTTCAGGATTAATATGGAAATCATCTCCAACTTGAGCATCACATGCCTTCCATAAGCGGAAACATTCTGAGCCGATTTTATTTGCTCGTAAACTGACGCTCTTATCTGGACCTTTAACTTTCCAGGAGCCTGTTTTACCACCTGCTCCACATTCTAGAACCGAATCAGCATCTATACCATTACCAAGTGATTTACTCATTTTACGGCCCCATGGATCCATTCCCAAACCATCAATCCAAACATGATTAAAACCAGGTTTATCCAATAGTAATGTTGATTTCAATAAAGTATAGTAGAGCCATGTTCGAACGATTTCTTTTCCTTGTGGTCTTAGAGCAGTAGGGAATGCCTTCTCAAAAAGTTCAGGGTGATTTAGGTATCCACTGACGAATAGGTTAGAGTTGGAAGAATCCATCCATGTATCAAACACCTTTTCCTCTCCACTAATTTCTCCAAGATTCTGTTTCAATTCCTGATATGAACCCATGTCTTCTCGAGTTTCTCGATCTAACACTCTGCTGTCAATTGGTGGTGAATCCTTCCAAGGTTGAACGTATGTTCCACTTGGAGGGACTATGACTTTAGTTTCATCTTGTGAATACCATATCGGAATTTCTGTATGATACCATCTTCTTCGTGAAATAGGCCAATCAATACTGATGTTATCCATCCAATCTATCAAGAATTGTTTATTTCTAGCCGGATGGAATTCAATTTCTTCAATATGTTCCTTCATCCTATCTTGGATGTGAGTTTGACGGACATACCATTCCTTTAGTAGGATAGTTTCAACTGGATTTTTACCTCTCTCGGAAACTGGTATCTCTTGCTCACGTTCAACGATATCATGAATTTTACCATTTTCTTCTAAATAATCAATCACTGCCTTGCGAGCCTCTATTACTTTATTTCCATTCCAAGGTCCTGCAATACTGGTCATACAACCATCCAAATCAATCGCTCTAAACGGAGTTAATCCCATATCTCTGAAAATCGCAACATCGTTTTGGTCACCGAATGAACATACCATCAGCACACCAGAGCCGAAATCAGATTTGACAGATGCATGGGTTTTGATTTCAACACTTGTTTCTCTTCCGCTTACTGGAACTGGTAAGATTATTTTTTTGCCAACTAAATTTCTGTATCTTTCATCGTCTGGATGAACTACGACAATTCCACAAGCACAAATTAATTCGGGTCTTGTAGTTGAAATTATTACTTCAACTCCATCCTCTGTATACCATTTGATATCAACTAACTTAGTCTTTCTAGATTGTCGTTCAACCTCTGCTTCTGCAATTGTAGTTCCTTCCACAGGGTCGTAAATATTTGGTCTAAGGTCTTCAATAATTTCTCCTTTCTTGAATAGTTCTACGAAAATCGCTTGTGTAACCTGGCGATATTCTGGAGAGTCAGTAAGGTATTCTTTGCTAAAGTCACAGGATAATCCCACACGCTTTGCAGTATTTCTCATCGCTTGTGTAAATTCCTCAATAGTTTCCTTACAAAGTGAAAGGAATTCCTCTCTATCATATGTTTTCATCTTTCTTTTTGTATTTTGTTCAACAACGAATTCAATGTTAATTCCATTGCGGTCAACGCCCCATGGGAAATAAACTTCTTTTCCAAGCAAGCGCTGTGAGCGGGCAATAACATCGATCATTGAATATTGAGCAACAGCGCCAATATGCCAAGTTCCAGAAGGATACGGTGGTGGAGTATCAATGACAAATATCTCCTTACCACTATTCGGATTAAATCCGTATCTTGCGGTGTATTCTTGCTCATTCTCGGAATGAGCTTCTTGGATTTTCTTTTCTAGGTCAATCGACCATCTTTTTTCCGGTAATGTAGGGGCTGGCATTGGCCTCACCTCGGCTGCGCACAAGTTAACAGTGCGACTCCATGCGGCGCTCAAGCAAGTCACCTTTGAACCTCTCCCTAAAATCAAGTGAAATTCATTGTTTCGGTAAAAGAAAAACATGCTCAAAACAGTGCATTTTGTGAACATTAGTAGGCATACCTTTCAAAGGCATTGTGTTTCAGTGAGAACATAAGGGGGTTGTGAATGTGTCAAGAGGTAAAATCAAGGACGACGAAACCTCCGTAGGCGAGCGTCTGGAGGCGATTGCAGATTATAGTAAAGACAAGTTCCAAACCGGTGCTTCTGACTTAGGAAAGAAGGTCAAAAACTTTGATACGAAAGTAGTATTGGGTGCGGTATTAGAAGCACCAGACCGCTTCAAGAGAGAGTGGCAAAAGCATGGTGCTACAGGGGCAATAACCAAATTTCCAATCATAACAATACTTGTTTTTCTTGTTATAACTGGTTTTTTCGTCACCCAATCAGGATTCCTTGACAAACCGGGTGAATCATCATTGAATGTCAACGGAGATATGGAAGTATATCTCCCAGAAGGTAGTCATGTAGGCGAACTTATTGAATTAATTGAAGAAGACTGGAGTACAAATGTAATGGTAGTCTATATTGAATTAGACGAAGATACTGATAGAAATATTACTGATAAACGAATATTACAAGAAATCTCATATGTTGAAAACACTCTAAATCCGTATCTTTCTAATTCAGTTGACGACCAAGTAATCTACATTTTATCACTGTCAACGGTTCTCAAAGAAGTAAATTCAAGTGTACCAAGAGTTAGAGAAGCGGTTGTAACCGAGTTAGGACAACTGGGCTGCTTATCTGGCCAAGATGATTGTGCTAGTGCGCTTGCTGCTAGCCAGCTTAACGAAGCTCTCGCACTAACCGACACTACTGTTGGTGGTGGTTATGAGATTCCATCACAACAAACTATTAATTTAATTGTTCAAGAAATGTATGAAGATGATGGAAGCGCATCGCCTGGTTTAGATAAATTAGCCAGAGATGTGCAGGGTAATTCAACGACTGGGGGGCCGGATGGCACATTAGATAGAGCGATTATGGCAGTCGCAGTTTTAGTTTCAGATGAAGAAGGAAAAACCGCAAGTGATATCATAAAATCCACTCAGAACACACTAGATAATATTTCAATGTCTGAAAGGGCATGCGAATATGACGAGAATGGTGCTCCAGCTAATGGTGAAATGTGCACATGGGATGATTTTGGGCTGACAATGACTCTAACCGGAGCAGTACCGATCACCAATGCGGTAACTGAGTTTTCATTCGTCTTATTCTGGGATATATTCCCCACTGCATGTGTCTTAGTTGGATTAGGCTTATTCGTATTCCATTCCGATATTCTCCAAGGTGGATTGAATGGAATACGTCCTCTTCAAGGACTTAAAGTGGTTATTATTGCAGGACTTCCAACTTTGTGTGCGGTATTTTGGACACTGGGGATAATTGGGTGGACCAATTATGAAGTGACCATGACGGTGATTATCGTAGGGCCAATTCTTCTCGCGCTAGGAGTCTCATACGGCTTGCACATTACCAATCGCTATGCAGAAGAAGATGGAACCAAACATGAAAAAATGAAGGCTTCGCTCAGTTCTACAGGAAAAGCAGTATTTTTATCCGCAGTAACCACTGTTATTGGTTTTATTTCATTAGTTTTCACTCCAATGGCACCGATTCAAACCGTTGGTATAGCATTGTCAGGAGGTATAGTTATAGTCTATATTTTGACGATGTTTATGGTTCCTAATCTTACTTTATTATTAGATTTAAGAAAACCAAATCACCCTCCGTTAAAAGTATTTGAAAAAGTAGTCGAACTCCCTGTAAAATATAATGTTCCAGTTATTACGGTATTCCTAATTCTGATGCTCTTTTCTGCTACTGTAGGACAGCAAAATGTTAGAGAGGACATTGATCTTCTGGGCATGGCACCAGAAACAGAATTAACAGTACAAAAAATGATCCAATATAGTGAAGAGTTTGAGGCTGGACAAATCGGTATGATTTTGATTCATGCAAATGTTAGTGGAGATATCAACGATGGTGATCCGGCAAATGATGACCCCGCAAGTAATTTGGATATTATCGATGCCCTTGAAGGTAAATTAAACGGAATTGAAAATACATCAGCAGTTTCAATTGTGTTCTTGATGAAATCCACTGGTTTAGAATTGGCTGTTTCTGGAACACAGTTGTCCGACTTTATTGCGAGTGCCCCATATATTCCTGAAGATATCAAAGATACAGCCACAATTCTGTTAGATCGTGAAGTGACAGGAGGTGCTTCATTCTGGGATTTATTAATGACTCCCGAAGATTATGGCTTACCTGGAACAAAGCAGAGTCAAATCTTTTTACTGGATGTATTTTATGCATCAATTACTGAAGAAACAAGAGAAATTTTCGTTAATGAAGATTTTGATAGAACATTAATATTTGTTGATATGCCCTTTGTTCCAGTTGCTCAAACCTCTGAATACGTAGATGCGGTAAATGCTCACGCAGACTCTTTTAGCGGTGGGCATGGTGAATCTGCAGAAGATTTAACTGGAGTCGCTGCAACTGTAATTGAAGTAAATGAGTTAATTGTTGGTTCACAATGGACTTCTTTAGGCTTCGCAATTATTTTGACATTAATCACATTAGCAATTGTTTTCAGAGACATTAGATATTCGTTTTGGACAACTTCTCCAGTTATTGCAACAGTTGCTTTACAGTGGCTATTCATGTGGCAATTGGACGTGTCGCTATCTCTTGTAACTGTGATGATAGGCTCGATTTTAGTTGGAGTTGGTGTCGACTTTTCAATTCATATTGCCAATCGGATAAAGGAATTAGGTGGAGGAATTCCTGCAATTAAAACCGCTGCTATTGGTACCGGAATGTCACTATTTGAAGCAGCTACCGTGACATCACTTGGTCTCGCTACAGCAAAGAGCATACCCATACCCGCGATTCAACCTTTCATTAACGTCATTATCATTTTGTTGTGGGTCGCAGCAGCATCCGCACTAATCTTGCTACCTGCTATTTTCGTAACCTTAGAGAAAATGGGAATTGGTTCTGTTGGAGGACCTTCTGGTATGGCCAAGAAACTCGGATTAGGGGCTGTTGGAAAACGAAATGAAATTGATGTTTTAGATGCTGCTTTAGTTGATGATGTCGTTGACTCATGGTGAAATAATTATTTTACTAATCTAGTAATAGTCATAGAGTGCCACTTCTTCAAATGCTTCATGGCAAACTATTGGTTGATGAAATCAGAGCCTGATGTATACCCATATTCACAACTTGTAGAAGATGGTTCAACTCATTGGGATGGAGTTAGAAATTATCAAGCAAGAAATATTATGCGAGATGATATGAAGGCCGGAGACTTAGTTTTGTACTACCACTCCAATACAAAACCACCTCATGTAGCAGCGGTTGCTAGGATTTGTCGGGAAGGTTATCCAGACCATACTTCATGGGATCGTAACAGTAAATATTTTGATGAAAAATCTTCCAAAGAAAAACCTCGTTGGATAATGGTCGATATTGAACCCGTTTGTGAATTACCTAGTATCATTTCACTTGCTTCAATAAGAGAGAATGACCGCTGTGAGGGCATGTTGTTGATTAGAAAAGGGCAGCGCCTATCAGTTCAACCGGTTGAAGAAGTCCATTTCGATGCGATATTAGACATGGTTGGAATGTCAAGAAATGATTTGTAGGTTAAGTTTGATAGTGGGATGATAGTGGGGTGAATATCATGGGTGTAGAACAGATACCAGTAGCATCACGTGCTGCCAATATTGAATATGCAATTCGTGATGTTGTAGTTCCTGCAACAATCCTTGAAGCTCAAGGCCATGAAATAATCAAATTGAACATTGGCGACCCGATTGCATATCCCGGCTTACCGACACCACAACACATGGTAGAAGCATACGCTAAGGCACTGCGTGATGGAAGAAATGGATATTCTCCTTCATACGGATTACCAGAATTAAGAAATGCCATTGCTGAAGATGAATCCAATAAAGGGTGGAAGGCTTCAGCCGATGATGTCTATGTTTGCCATGGAGTAACCGAAGCACTGCAGATAATTTTTGCTGCTACATTATCGGAAGGAGATGTTGTTTTAGCACCAGGTCCGCATTATCCACCATACATGGCATACCCCCAGGGATACGGTGCTAAAACGATTGAATATAGATTAGATCAAGATGATGGTTGGAAGATTGATTTTGATGACATAGAGTCAAAAATGAATGAATCTGTGCGCTTATTAGTGATTATTAATCCAAATAATCCTTGCGGAAATGTGGCTACTAGTGATGAAGTAGACCGATTATTATCAATTGCAAGTAAATGGCCAAATTGTATGGTCGTAGCCGATGAAATTTACGACGGGTTGGATTTTACCGGTCATCAAGTAAGCGTAGCCAGTCGTTCACATGATGTGCCTGTATTCTCATTAAATGGAGTTTCAAAAGTATACTATGCTCCTGGCTGGAGAATTGGCTACATGGCAATTCATGACCCGCAGGGAAGAATGAATCTGGTGAGAGATGGCATCGAACGGCTGCTTCGTTCAAGACTGTGTGCTTCCACACCAGCCCAATTAGGATACCTTGCAGGATTGGTTAGTGACAGAACATGGATGGATGCTTACAAACAGAAGGTGATTGACCAACGTGACCTTTGTATCGAAAGAATTGCTGCCATCGATGGCTTAGAAGTTCAGGCACCTGGCGGCGCATTCTACATGTTCGTGAAATTAACTGATGAAAAATGGGCCCAAGATGATAAGAAATTTGTTCTTGATTTACTGCATCAGGAACATGTTTTAGTCGTACATGGTAGTGGTTTTTCACCACAATTAGGTAAGGGCCATTTCAGAATTGTCTATCTGCCAAATATGGAGATATTGAATGAAGCATTTGACAGAATTGAACGATTTTTACAAAATACCCGCTGAAATATTAGTAATTTTGTTGGCGATTAGTTGATGTGTCTAATACTTGTGGTGTGAGCATGAAGAGAGTAAACTATACCCGTTTCCTCTATTTATTTTCATTAATCGGGATTATTGCTCTACCTAGTGTGCAAGCAGCAACAATCGCCAACCCAAGCGATATTCAAATGCGCTATCTTTTCCCGGCTTTGATTGCTTTTACAATCGCAATTCCAGTTTGGGTATGGTTTATTCCTAAACAATTATCGAATTTACAAGTTGCTTTTGAGACTGATGACGATTTATACGAAGTCCACAGGATCACCAATGGTTTGCCTGATGCAAGGGAACTACTTAGGGACCGATCAGTTTCCATTGGTGTCGGTTTGTACATGATGGGAATGACTGGTGTACTGTTACTGATTACTGAATTGTTGTTTAATGCAGAGGTCTACTATGGACCCAATTTATTTTTGATAGGCGTCCTCATTGCAATACCTGTAATTATTTCACCATGGGAAACACTCAATGCACAACTAATTGGGAAACGCAAAAAGAGCGCTATCAAAAGCCGTATCTTACGTAGAGGATTCCGCCGTGTTTTGACATTAGGTGTTCTAATTGCAGCCACTATCGGCACTACAATATTTGGGATTCAAACTGAGGGCGCAATCACTGCCGTTTGGATCGCTGCGGCTATGCTAACTTTTATGGCACCAACCATTATTGCCTATGGTAGAATCATGGGTGCTTCTTGGAATATGCTTCTTATCAATAAATGGAGAACTGCCAATGGTAGGCCAAATCCAATCGACCCGGATAAAGCAGGATTAGTTTCTAGATTATTTTCCTTAATTTTAGTCATATTTTTGGCTACCATGCCAATTACAGCGCTAAATGGAATAGTTACAGTATTCTATATTCTAGTAAATGAACCGGATAATGCTACTGAAATTTTGAATTATGGTGGAATTATAGGCCATTCCATTTATGTTAGAATCGATTTAATTTCTGATTTATTATTCCATTGGCAATTCATTAAAGCCATGCCACAATTTTTATCTGTTTATCTTACGATGAATATTGCGATAGTTGGATTAGCATTCATTTTTGAATTGACTAGAAACTTGGTCTTAGGTGGTCAATCTTTCGGAGGATTATTTGGCGTTACCCTTGACACTCCTAGAGAGATTAGAACCGAGAAATCTGCTCAAGCGAGACAGTTAACTTTCGCATTTGCTGGATTTTCAGGATACACAGTATTCCTATTGGTATTGGTAAGTTACAAAGAATTCGGCGCCTTAATGCCGTTTACTGATTGGCTAGAATCTGAAGGATTTAATGAAGGAATGAGGCTTCTCACTACATGGATGTTTATTGCCGTTGGTCAAGCCATTTTCCTCTTAACCTGGTTATTGTCAATCATTAAATTCTCTCAACTTAGTAACTTAAGATTTGATTTGAATCCTGATGAAAGAAGAGATGGAGCAGTAAAGTTAGAGGGCGGTGGTTGGATGAGACAGGCAGTTGAAGTTGCTGCTCGTGGCGAAGATTTGGATTCACTTATTGCATTTCAAAGGCGTTCTATTAGTGAAGATGCTGCAATTGTGCGGCACGAAAAAGCGCGTGCTAAGATGTGGGAGATGGCTATTAGAGGACTTTGGCCATCAGCTATTGAAGAAGCAAGAAAAGTCTTGGCACAATCTGGAGGTAACGATGATGAAGCAAGAATGATCGTAGCCACGGGACAGATTGCTTCAAGAAGACTGGATGCTGCAAGGGAGGCATTACACGGATTACAGCAACCAGAAGGATATGATGAGCCCGAATTATTGGCATTTATTTGTGAATGGATGGATCCATGGCAAGGCACTGTTACCGAAGATGATATTTGGGACTGGGAAAATAATTCATGCATAGATCATCTACAAATGCTGATGAGTATGCTCCGTGGGTGGAAAGCAAATCCACCTACTAACAATGTTCACAATGACCGTCTTTTCCGCGTGGCACAATTATCTATTGTCGCATTGTTGAGAGCTCAAAGGCAGCATGATGATGCACTAGAACTTGCTCTTCAGTTGGTCAAAGAAGAACCGGTTTCAGTACGCCCAAGAATTGCAGCAGCATTGTGTTTGATCGATAAAGGTGATTGGCATTCTGCACGCTCGATAATGGTTGAATTAATGGACAGCGACCCACATGACCCAAGAGTTTTAGCATTGTCATACATACTAGGACAACCACAAGACGAGGAAGAATTAGAAGTTGCCTTAGTAAATGCAGATAAAAATATAATGAAGAAATTCATCAATGAAGCACCAGTTAATTCTGTGGCTGCTCTTTCGGTTAAGGGTGGGATGGATGAAGCGATTAATGCAAATGTTCTAATCGCTAGTCACGAAGCAGTAAAAAGAGGAATGACACCTAGATACTCATCAGGTGTGTTAAGTATCATCATGCACTATTTTGTATTGATTCCTTCATGGTTAATTGCGGGGATTTATGTTTCCTCACTTAGAGGGGAGGCGCAAGGTGTGGCGGTTGTCGTTGCATTGTTATTCTCCCATTTCGGTTTCAGACGTTTTTCGAAGCAACAAAGAAGAGTTATTCGTCATCGTGATCAACGAGCGATGGTCGCATATGCAAAAAGAATGAAAAGGAACAAAGTAATTCCTTCAAAGGGGAATTTGCCTATAGGAACTCATTTGTTGTTATCTGGCATCCTAGTCACTGTTAATGGAGTAGTTTTGGATGTTGGTATGCCCGGTTGGTTGACCGTAAGGCTCCCTAAAGATACTGAAAAAGTAGTCAGGTCCAAATTAAAAAGACAGGCCAATATTATTAATAAATCACGTCCACCAAGATTGCAACCTCTTGGCGAAGGTTGGTGGTTGAAAAGACCTAAAGAAGATGGTGCTGAAATACCTGCTTTGGAGAGATTAATTGGGCCAGCAGCATACCGAGGAAGGCAACAATATGTTGAGCGTAAGAAAGGTAAGGCAAGCCGTCCCCGAGGGAGAGTTTCCGGCAATCCTAAACCAGTTTCTAGAGTTGATCTAAATCGGTCCGAAATACCTTCTAACACGATTATTTCTGAACGCAAATCCAAACGGAGTTTTTCTAGTGAACCGATTTCCAGAATTGGTACCTTAAAACCAACCGAAGGAATAATTCCACAACGCAAGAATGTAGAAAATGATTCAGATGACGATATATCGTTCCTGTGATAACATTATCTTCATATCGTTCGATTTTATTAAAATAATTCATCCATTAATTCAAAGACCGTACATGAGAACCGTGTAGTATGTCCGAGGGAAGAGGAGCATGGTCTCCTTCACAATCTAATTTGAGTAAGGCAATGGCTGTAATGGATGCAGCACAAGCGAGCGGCAATTTATACCGTGATGGTTTTGGTATGATCGCATCAGAGAATATTGTTTCTCCAATGGTTCAAAAAATAGTTTCTAGTGACTTGCACGGAAGATATGCAGAAGGGCTACCAGGGAAGAGATATTACCAAGGCTGTGATGATTTTGATACAATTGAATCCATTGGTATCGATTTGGCTAAGAAAGTTTTCAATGCACCATTTGCCAATATCCAATCCACATCCGGAACAGTTTCCAACATCGGTGCGCTGAAAGCCCTAGCAAAACCAGGAGATAAAATAACAGCGGTCTCAACAGCAGATGGCGGCCATATATCTCATGCTAGAATGGGCGCTGTTGGTCTTAGAGACCTTAATCTGTCGACATATCCTTGGAATGAGGATAGAATGGAACCGGATATAGATGGTGCATGTAATTTGATTAGAGATATTGAGCCTAAAGTTGCACTAATTGGCCAATCAGTATTTCTTTTCCCCACTCCATTGACTGAAATTGCTGATGCCGCACATGAAGTTGGTGCAAAAGTAATGTACGATGGTGCACATGTGTTGGGATTAATTGCTGGTGGAGTATTCCCGGATCCACTGAAAGAAGGGGCTGACGTGATGACAGGTTCATCTCACAAAACCTTCCCTGGGCCTCAGGGTGGATTTCTCCTCTCATCTAGTGAGGATGAAAAATTTCATAGGAAGTTGAATAATTCAATATTCCCTGGAGTATGTTCTTCATACCATCTTCACCATGTAGCTGGAAAGGTAGTTGCATTGGCAGAATTTGAAGAATACGGTCAAGCCTATGCACAAGATACAGTGGCAAACGCAAAAGCATTCGCATCTGCATTGGCTTCTGAAGGGTTTGATGTATTAGCTGAATCCAGAGGATATACGGCCACTCACCAAGTTTTGACACGCCACGGTGATCTAGATTCAGGCGCCGGCGCAAAGGCTGCGAGATTACTAGAAGATGCAGGAATTATTACCAACATGAATATGCTACCTGGAGATACAAAAGCGTTAACTCCATCTGGTTTGAGACTTGGTGTGCAAGAATTAACTCGTGTCGGCATGGACCAAACCCAAATGGAAGAGGTCGCGGCACTTTACGCAAGAGTACTGATCAAAGGTGAAGATCCACAAAGCGTCAAGAAGGATGTAAAACAATTAAAATCAGAGTTCCAAACGATTCGTTATTGCTTCAATGAGGATAATCTCAATGGTTACCCATTTTGAACATCACATAGTAACAGTCAAAGAAGATTTTGATAAGGGGTAGTTATGCCCTTAGTCGATGGTGAAGATGAATCCATCGATTATGAATTAAGTAAAGCACTTGAGAGTATACTCAAGAAAGATATGGACGGGCATATCTTTGATTCAGATGGCAATCATCTTCTCTTATGGAAGGCCATGGAATTTGAATCTTGGTGGATTCATTTTGAAAAAATAATAGGTGTTCCGATGGGAAGGAAACTGGTAAACGCAGCAACTGATGAAGAAGAGTTTCATATAATGAATAATAATCAATTCAATGTAGGTAGTTTTTTTAAAAAATCTCGCAGAAAAAAGGTCATTGCATCTAGATGGCTGCAATATGGCTGGGGTGAATTGCAAATAGATGATGAGCAAATATTGACTCCAACAATCGCTCCTTTTACTGTAGGAGTTGCTTTGGCTGCTATTGAGTATTGCAGAGATAGTAGGTTCAAGGTTTCTTGGACTCAACCAAATTCCGAATTAATAATTCTAAATCTAAAGGAAGAATTTCGCGATATTTCTCCTTCAAAGAAAGTCACTGAATTTACTTGGACAAAGGATTGCGATTTCAATTATTCTCCGCTCCTTGAAGTCGGCGACTTCCAAGTGGTCAGAAAAAATGGCGGCTGGGATCATGAAGGTGAAAGAATGGTTTTTATTCCAGCCAATATACTGACTAGATTGCTATACAATACACAATCGAGAACATTGAATATAGGTGACGAACTGTTTCAGTCTGTGACTTTTGTTGGACTAAATGATGCAGAAAAATCAACATTTCTTTGCACTGCATTTTCAATGGCTAATGTAATTGAACAAAGTGAGCGACCGATATACATTCTTTCAGATTCCGAGTGGATTGATAAGTGCCAGCATCTGTTAGGAAAGTTTGGTTTTATTTGTCCTACTGAAGTATCATCAATTGATGAAAATGGTGCGGTGGAATTTTCATTTAATCACTCTCCTACTCTTCCATTTTCAGTTGGAGCATTGATGGCGTTTTGGCAAAGAGCTCATGGTAGAATTGCTAAAATGGACATTATCTTCTCTGAAAAGCAATGTTTCGTCAAAATAAGTTCAAAGTTAGAATATGTTTAGTCACATTATGTCCAAATAGCAGCATTTATTGCTCTTTTTAGGCATATTTGATTATAAGTTGTTAAATATTTTTTCTAATCAAAATATAGTTCTCCATGAGCATTTTTACGCCCATCCATAGTTAAGGTCTATAACCGATACATAGAGTCGGGGATTTTGTACGTATGTGCAAGGTGTTTCTAATGTCCCTAACTCACAACCAAATGGCCTATGTAGCAATCGTTTCAACTCTAATTTTTGGTTCCCTTTTTGTTGGCGTCTCAGGATACTACCAAACCAGCGAATCTATCGGTCAATTCGATAGTGCAGTTGAAGATGATTTGTATGGAAAGGGCACGACTAGTTCATCTGCCTTGGATTCTGATGGAGATGGACTTGCGGATTCTCTAGAAGAGACTCAATACGGCACAGATCCATTGGATGAAGACACCGATAAAGATGGAATGAGTGATGGTTGGGAAGTAGAGCACGGCTTGAATCCACTAGATAATGGTGAATCAGAGGACTTGGAAACAGAACCAGGTCAAGCGGATACCGAAGATGCATCTGAAAAGAACGAAACAGAATCTTGGCCAGATCCAAATCAAGGTCCAAACGGTGACCCAGATGGAGATGGCTTGACCAATCAAGAAGAAGCAGATTTGGGAACAGACCCGCAGAGGTCCGATTCAGATAATGATGGACTTGGCGACCGCTGGGAATCACTTTACACCACAACAGTTCAAACCCCTGGTGGAACTGTGGATTTATTTGACCCATTATCTGGGAACTGGGATTGTCTACTTTTAGACCAAGCTATGATTGATGCCCTCTCAGAGAGATTTAATGGAGAAAATGATAATGCTAATTGGGATGATTTAGCAAATCCTGCAGGAACTCATTCCTGTGATATGGTCCTTGACACAGATGATGATGGTCTGGCAAATTTCGAGGAAGAACAATTTGGAACAAATCCAACTTCAAGAGATTCAGATATGGATATGATAGATGATATCGTTGAAGTTTCTAATACATCAGTTTCCTTATTCGTTGGAACTGGCGAGGATTGTAATGTCCCACTGTTAGAATCAATTAACAGAGCAGCACCATTCATGGCAATGGATAGAGCATGGTTCTTACAAGATATGGATAATGATGGAATAAACAATGGCCCTTCGGATTGGGATACTGATGGTGATGGAATGCCTGATGGATTCGAGTATTGCTATTCTCATCAAGCAGAACACCCTCAAAACAATGATTTTGAAACACTTGATCCTTCTAATGCCTCTGATGGATATGGTGACTGGGACGAAGATGGAATGAATAACCTTGAGGAATATGAGGTTGCACTTATTTTTGGACCAACAAATTTCACATCTCCTTGGAGAATTGATACTGACCTTGACGGGATGCCTGATGGCTGGGAGGCATCTAATGGACTTCACCCGAGAGATGGGTCAAATGGTGATCTTGACCCAGACCACGATGGTTGGGATGCTGACGGAGATGGAGCAGTACGCTATGACACATTGGAACTTACAGCAGTAGTTATTGGAATTGATGTACAAAAAGACCAATGGGTAGTTGCTAACCAAACAGTCGCACGTGCTCAAATTACTCTTGGTGGTGGAAACAAACAAACAATTCCTCTTACAGCACCTGTTGATGGTTATGTCTATGAAATTCATGTTGTTCTAGGACAAATTATTGAATCAAGACTTACTGTATGGCTTGAAATCGTAGAACCAGAAGAACAATTCACTAATGTTATGGAATATAACGCTAGAGATAGGGATGGAGATGGCGTTATCGATGGCCGCTCTACAAACCCGTTGAATCCGGATACTGATGGTGATGGATTAATTGATGGAATAGAAGTAATGGGCTGGGAAATCCTTGTAGTCAATAATGGTGTCATAAGAACTTGGGTTACTTCTGACCCTGGTTTGTATGATACAGATGCAGATGGATTGAGCGACTATGATGAGTTTGCAACAATTTGCAACCAAGGTTCTAACGCCTCTAACCCAGATACTGATGGTGATGGATTAGGAGATCAATCAGAATCATTGGCTGGTTTCTCTTGGGAAGGTGAATCATATTTCACAAGCCCATGTATGTTTGACACAGATAATGACGGTCTTGAAGATGGAGAGGAAGTCATTGCAGGTGCTGATAACTTCTTGACTCACGCAAATAATTCAGATACTGACGCAGATGGCCTAATCGATGGCCATGAGGTATTATTTATTCCAAGGCCATTCCAGAATCCGACAAACCCATTGATTAATGATACAGATTCTGATGGAATGCTCGATGGTTGGGAAATGCAAGTTAAATCAACTGAAGAGAATACTAATTCCCATTCACTATGGGTAGCAACATCATCTTGGCAGAGGCCAAGTTGTACACCTACTCAAAATGATGATTGTTCTATGAGTGCTGGTGGATATGTTTGGCAAAATTGGCTTGGAGGATTCGTTCAAACAGCTAAGTACGAGGTATCTGAAATGAATCTAACCGGATTCTCGATGCCATCTAATTCCAATTGTGATGGTTGTTCAGGTAGATGGGCACTAGACCCATCATTAGATTCATTGAAGGATGATACTTTCGATGTAGATAATGACACTTTACCTAATGGTGCTGAGGCACCAGATAGATGGAATACAAATCCTGTTGACGATGATACTGATGGAGATGGTCTTCCAGATGGATGGGAAGTACATTATTCAGAAGTCGCTCTTGAACTTGGTCTAACCGATAATTCAACGACCAGCGTTTACGGTGCTCGTGGTGTGATGGATCCTTCTATGCCAGACAGTGACCTAGATGGCATATGGGATGGTGAGGAAGACCCTGACCACGACGGTTTGAATCGTTCTGGATTGATTAAGAAATACTGTCCAGGTCACAATGATACTACTAACTCAGATTGTCATATTGACCCTGAAACTCCAGATGGAAAGAAATTCTATGATAACTTAGAGAATTATACCAACCTTGAAGAAATGCAGAACATGACTAACCCTGTTTCAAATGATACAGACGGTGATGAGTGGAATGATGGTCCTGAGGTTTACTACCAAGACCACGATAATGATGGTATGGCAACTGGATGGGAATATCATTTCAAGTTTGATCCTGATGATGCTGCAGATAGAATGGTAGACACTGACGGTGATGGCCATGTAAACTTCTGTGAATACAAGTGGGATACAAATCCACGAAACCCATTATCATATCCTGGTCAGGGTGAGTTGTGTAATCCATTCGATGAATGAAAATCATTGAAAGTTAAGCATTTAGTGCTAAACTTGATGTCTAATAGCATCGCATCTGCATACATGGGAGAAGGTAGGTCGATTGCAACCTTCCTAGTATGTCTCCTGTTTGGTATTTCGACGCTTGCCATGATTGTCTCTGCGCATCATATTGAAGAAGATACTTACAATTTAGTTATCCTGCAAGATGATGGTACTCATTTCACCGAAAATATACTGCTAACTGGAACAACTACACTTGCTCCAAGTGAAGCAACATGGGAACTATGGAATGTAGGTGAGGGTATTTCGGGCTGGAATATTGAAGATTCAGGTTCCCACTTTAGTGATGTTGTTCCAGTATCAGAAAACTTGTGGAATTGGACACTTGAGATTAATATCACAGAAATCGATTGCACCTGTTTACTTACTATTTCAATTCCAAA
>JAPKFC010000038.1 GCA_028821785.1 Candidatus Poseidoniaceae archaeon
TCATTAGCGATTGATTCCAATGATCACCTGCACGTGACCTATCTTGACTACACCAATGGCAATCTTGAGTATATGACCTATGATGGCTCTTCTTGGAGCACCCCGGTCACACTCGACAGCGGATATAACGTCGGCTATTATTCCTCATTAGCGATTGATTCCAATGACAACCTGCACGTGACCTATCAAGACGAATTCTATGACAATCTTGAGTATGTGACCTATGATGGCTCTTCCTGGAGTTCACCTGTCACCCTCGACAGTACAGATGACCTAGGCTATCATTCCTCATTAGCGATTGATTCCAATGACAACCTGCACGTGACCTATCTTGACTACACCAATTACAATCTTGAGTACATGACCTATGATGGCTCTTCTTGGAGCATGCCGGTCTCACTGGACAGCACAGATGACGTCGGCTGGCAATCCTCATTAGCGATTGATTCTAATGACAACCTGCACGTGACCTATCTTGACAACACAAATGACGATCTTGAGTACATGACCTATGACGGCTCTTCATGGAGCACACCGGTCTCGCTCGACAGCACAGATAACGTCGGCTCTGATTCCTCATTAGCGATTGATTCCAATGACAATCTGCACGTGACCTATTATGATTATACCAATGAAAATCTTGAGTACATGTTCTCCAGCAATAGCGCAGGTGGCAACAACACCGGTAACGGAACTGGAAACGGTACAAGTAGCACCTCAATTCAAGCAAAGGGACTCGGTGGAAATCTGCCGGCAAATTGGAATGTCTTTTGGCAAACTGATGAGTTGAATAATATCGCAGCAGGAGCTTCAATACAATCTACATTACAGATTGAAGTTCCAGTCGATGCAGAACCAGATTATTATGGATTTAGACTCTTCATCGCCTCAACAGAAGGCAATATTTCTTCATCAACATTACTTGTCATCGAAGTGACTGAAGAATACGAAGTCTCCTTTGCATTCCTTTCACAAGAACAAGATTTTATTCCAGCAACATCGACAAATACGACCATTCAAGCAACAAACCTGGGTAATGGTCATCAAAACTATTCTATGCAATTAAGTGTTAATGGGGGCCCATGTACTGCTTCATTGCTTGAAATGACCCCTCATGGTTTCGATTCTGGAGAAGCCAAAGATATCGGTTTACAACTCGTAGTTGGAGAAAATGCAACCGCTTCAGATTCCTGTGATTTGACAATTAGTGCAGAAACAGATATTGATGACACTCTCACATTAACAGCGGGAACATTTTCATTTACAATCGGAATAGATGAATTCGTTGATTTTACTATTGTAATTCCTAATGGTGGAATTTCAGTTACTCCGGGAACACCTCTTGACTATGAGATTAGAGTAAATAACTCAGGTTCAGAACCGGTGACATATTATCTTGATATTGCAAATAATGAAGGCCTAACAACTTTGATTACATCATCCACTGGAGTCTTAGTTGAATCCGGTCAAGTTGGAATATGGTCGGTTTCCACCGATGCTGACATTGGTCAATTGGGCCAACTAATACAACAATTCTCTATCACATATTCAGGTCTTACAGTATCGACTGACCTTGGCGTAGATGTTCAACCGATTGCATCTCTTGAGATGAACGGTCCACTAGACGGAAGAATTTCAGTGAAACCTGGACAGTCTTCGTCAATTGCCGTACAATTAGTCAATACAGGAACACAAGATCTCTCGCTAGTGGCTTCTTTGTTTGGATTACCTGCAGGGGCTGAAGTGGAACTAAGTCACTCTAGTGCGCAGATAGAAGCAGGTCAAAGTTTGCAAGTTAATCTCACAGTCAACATGCTTTCAAGCGGTACTGCTGGTTCACACATGTTGACATTTTCTTATGGTGGAAATGGTACATCAGCAAGCCTATCCATTGATTTACAGATTTCACAAAAGGTGGAAGTTTTACTTTCAGGAACAACTGGAAGATTGGTTGCAGGTCCACTCTCTGGTGCTGAAATGACATTTGATGTCACAAACCTTGGAACTACTTCCGATACGCTGCATATTACTTTAGAAGATAATGGGGCATCGCAATGGTTTGAATTTGTATTATCTTCAACATCGGTTAGTTTGGATGCTGGAGCATCATCAGCGATCACTCTTAGCGTTAGAGAAGCTTCTTCTGGAGCACCTACTGCTGGAATGTCAATTTCTTTGATAGTATCTTCATCTACAGACACAACAGTCATGGATTCTATGAACCTCACCATCGAATCTCTACAAGCGGGTGCAATTATTACAGTAATTTCAGATGACGATAGTGCAAAACCAGGTGAAACAATTCACGGTAGTGTTGTAGTGACCAATAGTGGGACTGGAACTGATAATCTATTGCTGACTACTGTTGCTGATTTTGATTGTGGTGTTTCTGAATTACTAAACTTGGATGCAGGAGCATCAAGTCAAGCGATTAGTTGGTCTTGTGTAATTCCTGAAAATGCAGCAGCAGGTATCTCTAATTTCGATTTCAGAGTGACATCCAGTGCAAGAACAACTTTCGTTGAAGAGGTGGCTGAAGTCTACACCGTTGAGCCAATGTGGAGTGACCAAGGTGCGATTTTCATCGCACTAGGAAACGATGAACTAACTGTGCCAAATACTGGTGGTTCGAGTATGGTATTGACGATTTCAAATCAAGCGAATTCAGTTGCTAATGGAAACTTGTCAGTCGTTGGAATGGGTGATGGATTATTCTCTATTGAATGGCAAAGATTGTCAGATCAAGTAATGACTTCAGAATATACACTCAGCCCAGGGCAATCGGTTGATTTTTCAGTTCAATTTAATTCTTTAGTTAGCACGACAAGTCATGCGGAATTGACTATTAGGGCTATCAGCCAAATTGGTTCTAGTACTAATTTAGATGATTCAAGAACCTTTACAGTAGATATCGAAGGTCCACAATTACCACCTTCCGGTATTTCACTTCCATTGGGTCTTTCCATGAGCAATAGCGCCAGTATCAATGCGCTAGCAGGTGGCTGGTTAGCGGCAATTCTTCTTCTCGCAGTCGTTAGGGCTATGAGAAAGAAATCTTCATCTGACGACGAACTAGAAACTACCGAAGATGAAGATGAGAGTGAATCTGAGGAAGAAGAACTTGGCTTTAATGAGTGTAGGATGAGCGAAGATAACAAAGTTTCATGCCCGAATTGTGAAAGCAGATTAGGAGTGCCACGTGGTTCAATCGCACCGTTCCGATTCAGTTGTCCTTCTTGCGATAACAAAATCAGAGTTGTTGAATGATAGTTTGAATCATAGATTCATTGCTTTCTATATGCGAATAGAAGGAACGCTGTATGGCCAAATGCACCGTTGACTGGTCTCATGCCACCTTTACTTGCCATGCCCCATTTGCGCTCCATTAATTCTCCCGCCCATTCAACTACTAATCCTGCACTTTCACAAGCCTTCCAAGCCAATTCTACTTGGCTTGTTACAGGGCAATAGCAAGCAATTCTACCACCGATTGACAGTAGGGGGGCGACTGCTTCAATCGCAGGTGCGTGCTGAGGTAAATCAAGGATAATAGCATCAAAACTATCGCTGTGTTTTTTGATATCATCTACTACTTCTTCAATGAAACCTTCGACATGATGGTGGCTTGGGAATTGGGGCCACATCTCCTTGGCTCTGCGTAAATTTTCAAGTCCAACTTCTGCATGTTCAGAACGTGGCTCTACAGTGACATGTAATCCTGAGTCACCTAGTGAGCGGGCGATATGCATGGAAAGTCCTGCGCTACCAAGGCCAGCTTCAAGAACACGATCGCCTGGACCAATTCCTAATTTGGCGATAAAAAGACCTGCATCTTTGGCAGAAATAGTTTGTGCTCTTCTTTTCATTCCTCTAGTTAATTCAGTTAGTCGTGGAACTACTCTTGTGAAAGATTTGTTGCCGAATTGAACCGAATCACCAATCTCTAATTGGCCGAGAGTGGCTTTTGTATCTATGACTCCAATGCCTTTTATTTTACTAACGCCTTCTGATAATTCGATGACGTAGATTTTTCCTTCCGGCTCGCTAAGAACTACCCACTTGCTGCCATCCATGTGCCTGCGAGACAGCATCATGTTACAACAATTCCGATTAATATTATAATTTCAAGAGAATTATATAGTAATAAAGGGAATAACAATCTAATCGTGGCACTGCATTGGATAAATCCATATAATTGCACTGATTTCAAATTATATAAAAACGACATCTGTACGACGCTTTAAAATACCGTCGGATTTGTCGGTTAGTCATGAAGATGTCCGCTCGCCTTCTTGCCCCTGCACTTGTACTACTATTTTTCAGTAGTCTTATGATTGGATTAACCAGTGAAATGAATGCCGAAAACGAATCAATTTCATTAGAAGAATTGACCGTTCAGAATGCACCTACAAATCCTGGCCACACAGTATTCGCACAATATGTCACTTCGGACGACTGTGGTTACTGCTATCAATACGGCAGTCCTGGTCACAAGCAAGTCAAGAACAGTCTACCTGACAACTATGTGTACATATCTTACCACAGTCAATCCTTTGGTAATACTGCTGATGCCGAATCTGGAAACATCGCTCCAATTATGGGAGTGTCCCATTTACAGGAAACAGGTGGCGCACCCAAGACCTCATTCGGTGATGCAACTCTAAACACAGGTTGCGGTTCCAACACCTGCTGGGATTCATTCGTCTCAAGTGGCGGTAATATGCACTCCACTGCTGCGGATTATTCAGTATCGGTTTCACAGATGGACAACGGTGACGGAACTGTTGATGTTTCTGTGAGTGCTAATTACATCGGTTCAGGAACTGCGCCTTCAAGCATTACTCTTTATGCAGCAGTCACCGAAGAAGTATGTAACTCCCACGTTTACAGTGATGGTTCAAAGGGCGGCAACTGCTGGGAAGCATGGCTTCTAAACGGTGGGGCTTACGCACACAACGGTGGTAACGTCGGTGGCGGAACAGGGTTTGAAACAGTGAACCTTAATTCTGGTCAAGCAGTCAAGACCTGGACAGTCCCTACAAGTTTAGTCAATGGTGGCGCAAATAACATGAACACTGTTGCAGCACTATTTTCTTCTTGGAGTACAAGTTCTTTCAACGAAGATGTTTACGCTACATCAGACTCAACAATGGGTCCAAAGATGGACATTACTCCAAGTGCAGTTCTGATCACAAACCCAGCAGGGCCAGCAGGATATGTCACAGGAGATATTCTAACCTTGGAATCTACAATTAGTAATGTAGGTGATTTAGATTACACTGCTGGTGGAGATGTTGAATTCTTTTACAAGAATGGAATCAACGAGATTGCAATAGATTCAGTTTCACTAAACAATTTGAATATGGGTGCAACACAATCGGTTCAAACAACATTTGACACATCATCTCT
The DNA here is from genome assembly GCA_028821785.1 of Candidatus Poseidoniaceae archaeon. GTDB lineage: Archaea > Thermoplasmatota > Poseidoniia > Poseidoniales > Poseidoniaceae > MGIIa-L1. The sequence goes on from JAPKFC010000038.1 coordinate 5,410, forward strand.
TCCTAGTAATGCTTGGAAGTCTACCTTAGGAGTTCGTTTGAAGAACTTGGTAGATGAAACAAATAGTGCAAATAACGTAGCACTACAACAAATTGACCACGACAGGGCTCCTTTGTCAAAGAAAGCTTCAGTACTCGATAGCAACATCGTCGAAAGAGGAGATCAATTCTCCGTACTAGCAAAGGGTGATGCGGATGATTTCGTAGATACCATTCACACAATGTCGTTTGACATTGAAGTTTCCGAAACCGGTGCGAACCAATGGATTTCTGAAATAGTCAGCGGTGGCGAAACAGTGGTCTATGAAGGAACAAATAATGAAGGAAGAGAATACGTGATATCACCGGTTCTTGAGATGTCTGCCGGTTGGTATGATATCCGTTCACGAACAGTAGACTCCAGAGGGCAAACCGGCGATTGGCAGGTCTCATCAGGGAATGATGGATTCAAACTAGCAAACGGCGTTCCAACAATTGTCGCAGAACCTGTGCCTTCAGTAATGTGTGATATTTCAACAAAGGTTGACATGACCGGTCATATCAATGATCCGGAAACTCATCTTTCAAACCTACTAGTTACTTCGGATGACTCTGCATTCATCGCTTGGCATCCTACCACACAAGAACTTGAAGTCAAGTTTGAATGGGATTCAATTCAAGGTTGCCCTCTCGGTCAGCAAGGAATGGAAGTCAAAATGGATGACGGAGGAGATTATAGCGAAACTGGTGAACTGCCATATGGAACACTATTATTCAATGTCATTGAAAATGGACAACCTCGTTGGGCAGGTCTTCCAACTCAAATGGTAGCTGAAGGTGGCAGTGATATTCTTTCTTTAATGTCGTATGTTACCGATACTGACGACATGGGTCAAACTTTGGATATCAGTACCTTGAATTTACAAGTAATAGATAATACCAACCCTGAAATCATTACAGCAGAAATCCATGGTAACATTCTTTCTTTTGAAGCAGTTGACGATGATATAAACGGTCAAACCACACTTACTCTAAGAGCCAGTGATGGAGAGCAATACTCTGACCAAACAATCGTTATCCAGATTCAAGAAATCAATGATGCACCTCGTGTAGACATGGATGGAATTGAATCAATTACTATCAAGAGAGGAACTCAAATGGTAATCGACCTCGGTTCAAGAATTAGTGATGTTGATGATGATGCTGCTGAAGCATATATTACAGTCGTTTCCAGTGAACCTGGAGCAGCAAGATTCAATTTGATCGACAACAGTTTAACACTATTATTCGATGATACTGGAGACCAAACAATCACCCTAATGGCAAGTGACAAGTACGATACAAACACTTACGAGATATCAGTCGTAGTATTTGATGCATATCCATTCATTATCTCAGCAGATGATGATGGCTCAGGACACATGTATGTCGCAGTCACAGATACCTATGTCGGACAAACACCAACTGCAGCAATGACACTTACAGAAGATTCACCAATTTTCACCAGTCTATCAGTTACTTGGAATGTTTGTAATAGCCTCACCGGAACTTGTGATGGTCTTTTGGAATACGACCTCGATGTATCAAAGTCTAATATTGGATGGACTACAGAGTTAAGTCTTATTTCCGCATATGATTCAACCAAAGATGCAAGAACATCTGGTTCTAATTACATGGATTATTACGAATTATCCATTGCCGGTGTTGATAGCAATGGCGATGATTACAAGGCTCTTGAAAGTGTCAAATGGCACATTACTGAAGAGATGCCAGCAGTTGTGGATATGGATGATACCATGTTTAGCGATTACCTTGCAGATCTATTAGCAAGCCAGGAAGAATTGAAGTTACAAATTACTGAATCTACTGAAGACACTACTGAATTAGATGCGCAGTTAACTGAAATTGAAACTAAATTAGGACCTGCTTGTGAAGACCCGCGAGCAGAATGCCCTATTGAAGAGGTTCAAAGCAATTCTGAAACAAGCGATCAATCAGATAACATGATGATGATAATTGGATTGGTTGCAGTAGTAATAATTGCAGCACTATTAATTGGTTTGATGGTTATGCGTGGAGGTAATTCCGCAGAAGCAGAAGTCAAGTGGGGCAGCGAATTGCCTGCAGATGATTTAGTTGCAAACTCTATGTATGGTGGAACTCAACAATTGTTCCAGCAACCAGTTGCAGCAATGCCAATGCCATTACCAATGCCTCAACCAGTAGTTCAACAACCAATGATTGCACAGGCGCCTGTAATGGGTCCGCCAATCCCTGCTGCTGGAATCCCAGTAGGATGGACAATGGAACAATGGCAGCATTACGGACAACAGTACCTAGAAGGTAAAATTTGAGCCAACAGGCTTTGAGTGAATCGTTTATAGGCATTATCGCTAATATTAATGAAGGCTAACCCCTAAAGGGGAGCAATGTGAGGGAATATCGTGGCAGAAGACAATGAAGACATAGGTGATCTCGTAGAAGAGGAGCCTACGGCTATTGTTCTCGAAGAGAATAATGCTGTTGATGTTGATGAAACTGAAGTCACAATTTGGGCTCCGGAACCTAAGGGTTCAGATGAAATTTTGCAATCTAGTGTTGAAGAATGGATTAGGGATGTTGATTTCGAGTCCACTGAAGATGTTCCAATTCCAAAGAGATTAGTAGACCAAGTGATTGGTCAAGAAGCAGGTTCTCTCATCATCAAAAAAGCTGCAGAACAACGCAGGCACATGCTAATGATTGGAGACCCAGGTACTGGGAAATCAATGCTAGCAAGATCGATGACCGACTTGTTACCTGCAGATTCACTGGAAGATATTTTGGTTTATCCGAATGAAGAAGATGAGAATGAACCTAGAGTTCGTTCGGTTCCGGCAGGTCGCGGGGATAGAATCATCAAAGTTCAAAAAGAAGCGATACGCCAACAAAAGGCCAAATCACAAAAAGTACTATTGCTTGCATTTGGATTAATTGGTCTTCTCTTATTTATCGCAGCATTACAATCTGGAGACATCATGACACTTCTATTCGGAGGTTTCCTCCTAGCCTTTGGATACATGTTCATCCGCAGCCGTCTAGGTTCGGTTGATGAAAGCAGAATTCCAAAACTACTGGTTAAGCATGAGCAAGGAGAGGCGCCACCATTTATTGATGCTACAGCGACACTAGCCGGTTCATTACTAGGTGATGTAAGACACGATCCTTTCCAATCTGGAGGGATGGAAACTTCTGCTCATGACAGAGTTGAACCTGGTGCAATCCATCGGGCTAACAAAGGAGTTCTCTACATCGATGAAGTTAATTTACTTCGTTTGGAAGAACAACAAGCATTGTTAACAGCAATGCAAGAGAGGGCTTTTTCGATATCAGGACGTTCAGAACGCTCCAGTGGTGCTCTAACGAAGACTGAACCAGTTCCATGTGATTTTATTCTTATTGCAGCAGGTAACCTAGATGCAATCCAAGGAATGCATCCAGCACTGCGAAGCAGAATCAGAGGATATGGGTACGAAGTCTATGTCAATTCAGAAATGCCTGATACTGCACGTAACCGTCGCCGTTTGATTAGATTCATCGCTCAAGAAGTATTGAGAGATATTGACACTGCTCGTGAGATTCCGCATTTTGATAAAAGTGGAGTCAGCATCATCCTAAGAGAAGCGCAACGAAGGGCAGGACGACGTGGAAAGTTGTCACTACGCCTACGTGAATTGGGTGGTCTTGTTCGTATTGCTGGAGATTTAGCAATGGAAGAAAACGCTCCTCTAACCACTGCTGAGCACGTTCTAAAAGCACGGGAGATTGCTAAACCGCTTGAACAACAAGTTGCTGACAGGATGATTGAAAGAAGATTAGATTATTCACAAATAGTCAGCACTGGTGAAAGAGTTGGTAGAGTAAATGGTCTGGCTGTATTGGGTGCAAATTCAGGTTTATCCGATTTCAGTGGTATCATGCTGCCAGTTGAAGCATTAGTTACTCCAAGTCATGGTGGCGGCGGCAAAATACATGCTACTGGTGGTCTATCTGATCTGGCTAAGGAATCAGTAACAAATGTTAGCGCAGTAATCAAGAAATTAACCGGCAAGGATGTATCTGATTATGATATCCATGTTCAATTCGTTAACACCCACGGGGTTGATGGAGACTCAGCATCCATTACCATTGCAACAGCGGTTATTTCAGCATTGGAGAATATTCCAATTCGCCAAGATTTAGCCATGACTGGCTCTTTATCTGTACGCGGAGAAGTACTTCCTATTGGCGGTGTAACTGCGAAAATAGAGGCAGCAGCTCGTTGCGGAATCAAAACAGTGGTAATTCCTCGCGCTAATATGCAAGATGTGCTGCTCGATGATAAGTATGAAGATATGATTGATATCATTGCAGTTGACACTTTGGATGAAGTTATGCTTCATGCGTTGGTTAAGCACTCTGATAAAGCAAGTTTGGTAGAACGGTTAGAAGCGGTCATCGACAGATTAACCCCAGCAACTGCATCAATTTCTCCGGCTTGAATATACGGCTCAGTGGATTGTAATGCAGGGCATTATTGATATCCACCCATCTATTACAAAAGGGTGAATCTTTCCCTTGAACTGGGTGGAATGATGGTTGACACGGTTAAGGTCAAGGATGCGAGTAAAGGCGCACTGGTTGTTTTATTTCTCGTAACTATGATCGATATGATCGGGTTTGGAATTGTGATTCCATTTCTAACCTATCTCGTAGAAGACCTTGCTGGGGCAGAAGGAGTGACCGAAATAGGCCTTTGGGTCGGGTTACTAATGACTTCTTATTCAGCCGCACAATTTCTCTTCTCTCCATTTTGGGGGTCACTGAGTGATCGTATCGGAAGAAGGCCAGTTTTGATGGTTGGCCTAGTTGGAAACACAGTATTTTTTGCCGCCTTTGGACTTTCTAATACATTGTTGATGGCTCTGGGGGCGAGATTTTTAGCAGGTGTTTTCAACGGAAATATCGCTGTTGCTAGAGCATATATTGGTGATGTTAGCAATCCTCAACAATTAGCAACTAGGATGGGTCTTATTGGGGCAGCATTCGGTTTAGGTTTTACTATAGGTCCATTTTTAGGGGGAGAATTATCTGCACCGGCATTGAGATGGGAAACTTTTCAAGGAACTATTTTTGAGACCTATCCCTACTTATTGCCTTGTCTTTTAGCGAGTGCATTATCTACGGTTTCCTTATTGGTAGCAATTAGGAATTTACCTGAATCATTAACTCCTGATATGCGTAAAGTTGACGCATCGAGAACTTGGAGTCAGCAGATGAAGAATATGTATGGCAATTCTAAGAAAATGCTTGGAGAAGGTTCGATTGCAGTGATTATCTGGGTAGCGATGTTATTCACATTTGGTTTCACCATAATGCATGCCATTTTCATTCTCTTTACCGGTATGCCGGTTATGGATGGCGGACTTAATTTTAGTGAGGCAGATAATGGTCGCATATTTGCTATGATTGGAGTTACAGGAATTATCACGCAGGGATTCTTAATAGGCCCAATGACCAAGAAATTTGGCTCGCGAAGATTGCTTACAATTGCAGCATTATTGACTGGTATTGGGCTTGTACTGATACCTTATTCACAATCTGACTATGCTTGGTTACACATACTTACTGTGACGTGTATCCTCTCAATAGGTAGTGGACTATTCCAGCCCTCATCATCAACTCTATTGGCTCAATTTGCAAAATCAGAAGGATATGAATTGGGAGTTGTTATGGGGGCAAATGAATCACTTGGAGCATTTGCAAGAATACTAGGGCCACTTTCTGGTGGTATTGTCTGGGTATTAACTTCCGATGGTACATACCCATGGGACTTCCATACAGCCTTCCATTTGTGCGGTTTGCTTATGCTCTGCTCAGCATTACTTTCTCTAAAATTACCAGAGCCTAAAATATACGGTGCGAGCAAAGAAGATTCTACTCAAGAAGAGTGAATTATCACATTAGTAGGTATCACCTTGAAGAATGATAAGAGGATGGAGAGACATGGAGCATACAGTTGACACTCCAGATTTTGGTTTATTCGATAGACGCTTATCTGCAGCAGCTAATGTATTGATCATACTAACTGTATTAACCATTGCAATGATATATTTGCAAGGTGTTTTGCAACCGTTTTTCATCGCATTAGCGATTTATTTTGTTTTGAAACCAGGAGCAGATAAACTTTCAGTGAGTGGGTTTCCAGTAATACTATCATACTTTACAATGCTAATGCTAGCTCTACTGATTGTTAGCAGTGCTGCACTTTTTGCATATCACCAAGCAGATGATTTGATCGGTGATGATGCAGAGATGCAAAAATATAACAATCTTTTAGATGAAAAGTGGTTAAATCTCAAGGGTATGCCGATTATTGGTCCAGTAATAGTGGATGCAGTAGGTAGTTCAGATTCTGATTTGGGCAGCGATTTATCTGAGATGGGCTTGTTATCTGATAATCAGCAGTTATCAGATGTACTGGTCGGGATGATGTCGAGTACAGGTGGTGCATTGACAACGAGTTTGACTGTGACATTCTTCTTAATTTTCATTATTTTCGAAGCCAGTTTACTGCCGGGTAGAATAGAACGTGCATGGCCAGGCGGAGCAAATGAAAAGGTTCAGATGATAAGGGATCAAATCGAATCAAGTGTCAATACATATATCATCGTAAAAACTGGAGTTGGAGTTGGTACTGCGGTTATTGCTGGTATCATAATGGCATTTTTCGGAATTGATTTATGGTTCACTTGGGCACTTGTCACATTCTTGCTAAACTATGTTCCTTACATCGGTTCGCTAATTGCAACAGTGCCTCCAATTATTCTTGGGTTAATCTTGCTAGAACCAACCGCTTTGATTCTGTTAATGGTCCTATTATTGACCAATCAACAAATGTGGGGTAATGTAATAGAAACTCGTTGGGCTGGAAGGGCATTAGACCTATCACCTGTTGTTCTATTACTAGTAACTGCATTTTCATTCTGGTTATGGGGTATTCTAGGCATGATCTTAGCAGTACCATTCGCAGTAATAATTAAAATCGTACTAGAAAATATTGAGGAAACTAGGCCAATAGCAATACTTCTGTCGGAGAGAGCCCCTACTATCGATGAAGCATGGAAAAATGCCCTCAAAGATGGTAAGATCTCATTATATGAGACTAAAATTCTCAACGAGTTACAAACAACTCTTGGATTAAGCGATAAGCAAGTAGTTTTGATGTCGTCTAAATATTCAGCAGAACATGTCCTTCAGTATGGAAGAATTACAAAAGATCAGAAAGATTTGATTCTACAGGGAGCAAAGGAATCTATGACTCCAACACAATATGGTGAACTAAAGGAATCGTTGATTGAAGGAAAAATCAATGCAGAATCACGAAAGATACTAGACCTATTCGTTGAACTAGTTGAGGAAGAATGATTTCACAGTACTTCGATTAGAATTTTTTCTAATTCAGTATTTATCATTAGAATTAGTGTTCCGAATTCTGGAGGAATATTTGGGTCCTCGTAAAGTTCTTCCAACTTTGATTGCGACATTGCAATTCGAACATCAAGTTTCTTTGCTTTATTGAGAAGCCACAAATCGCAAGTCTCTTTTGCTTGGCGGCGGATGTTTCGAGGAACCTTAGGATCATCGATTTGCTTTATGACCGAAGCCACTTGTGTTAGTCTTGTTTCGATATCCATGAGAGGTCCTCCATTGGGGGGTAATGGTTGCTCCATGAAGGCCGTCTTTAAGGTGATTGCCACCATCCGCATAGCATGTCCCTTAGCAATGATGCGATTCTTAACTGGACCAGAGTGCTTGTTTTGCTACTTGGAATGGGGTGGGCTGCTTGGATGGACCACAAAGAAAGAAGAGTCAAAAATGAGCATTGGCTTGTCTGGATTAAACCAGCAATTTTTATTTGGGCTCTAGATCTTATGATACAAGGTGCTGATTGGACAATACTGTTGACTGCATCAGCAGTAGTTGCTTATGCTAGTATGGCGGTAATCGGCAGGCCTAGTTTGAAGGACCTGTTACGCGGTTCAAAACTAGACCTCATAGTCACAACATGGTATATGGTGAGCCTTACAGGTGTCATTTGTGGTGCGATTTTGTATCAACAGTCTTTGCCGCTAGAAGTTCTTGTAGGCAACGACACCTCCTTGGGTGCCCTTTGGTGGAAAACCTTGGCAGTGGGTGCATCAATACTGATAATCGATTTGGCCTGGAGGGTTAGAATGATTCATGGTGGTGCAGATGCCAAGTGTCTGATGTGGGTAGCAATACTAATTCCAAGTTGGGCTGCTCTACCTCTTACTTGCTCAACTGCAACAATAGATTCTATTGTTTCGTTACCACCTGCAATTTCATTACTAATGTGGGGCGGTTTCATCTTCTTGCTAATACCATTCATTATGCTCGGTAAGAATATTTCAAACGGTAATGTCAAGAAATTATCAGATTTAAGATTGGCATGGCATGCTTCAATGATGCCGCTCAAGGAAGTTGTAGATTCACATGTTTGGCTTCTATCCTCTGTCATTGAGATGCCAGACGGGACTACTACAGTGCATCACAGGACTAGAGCCCCATCAAGAACTCCAACAGATGAAGAATTACTAGCCCATGTTTCAACATTACAAGAAATAGGTGTGGAATTGGTTTGGGTCAGTTACAAATTACCACTTTTGGTATTTTTATTCCCAGCGATAATACCGTTTGTCCTAATCGGTGACCCGATGTCGCTATTATTGCCAATGCTTGGACTTTGATCGTGTAAAATTGTTGGCAAGGCTAACGCTATTTGTCGGATGAAAATAGTTAGTGATGAAAGGTAATCAGATACCTTTGCGCTCAACGTTCTTCAATCGAAGACCCTTGTAATTACACTTTCTGCAGCGTGCTGCGCGCATAGCATTACGAGCATTACACTTCATGCAGATTTTACGGTGAAGTAAGCGAGCTTCTGCTTCAGGGAATCGTGCCATGTAGTCGGCGACCAACTTCCTCTATTTAATCAAAACCCGCAGTAATATCTTGGAATCAATACGGAGTGGCTCGTTTTTGTTCAAGCCAAAGTATTTTTTCATTGCGCATAATTGAAGCACTTGAGGCTCAAGCACCGGTTGATGCGAATCACCCGCCTGCCAGCAATTCACCACGATTCCAACATTGTAGTGGTCAAAGGCAGTGCGAGTAACATCCTAATCGATGTAGGAACTTCATGGTATCAAATGTTACAAGTCGAGAGAATCATCGGCGTCTTAGGTGATGAAAAATTGGACCATATATTGCTTACATCTCGCCTCTATCCTTTCGCAGGTGGATCGAAATATGTCTCGCAATACTTCGATAATGCACCAGTTCATATTCATGAAGAAGGGCAAGCAGCATTGCAAACGGGAGATTTTTTTACTACTTGGGCTAATCGTTATGAATCCGACATGCCATCGATTGAAACCTCATCGGTTGAGGATGGTGAAATATTTATCTTGGGTGATTGTGAAGTGGAAGCAGTGCTGACCAATGGAATTAGTACCGATGGAATGTCGTATTATATTTCACAAGAAAATCTATTGATTGCAGGTGGAATCGTGATAAGGGCAGACAGACCATGCAGATGGGATTTACCTGGTGCGAACCTAGTTACTCTCAGAGATAATCTTAAGAAAATAATGTTGATGAAACTTTCAGCAATTGTGCCTATGCAAGGGCCAGCCATAAAGGGCAAGAAACATGTTGCTGAAGTTCTAAAACGCCATCTTGATTTCTATCAAAGTTGTATTGATGATGGCGGGACTCCACCTTCAACATGGGCAAGACCTGCACGTTCAACATTGTGGTTGACTCCGAGAACTCCTTGGCCACTGGAAGAAAAAGAATCCGCTTAAGCAACAGCCGGAAGATCTAGGGTTGCCGCAGCCGGATAATATGAATTATTTTTATTTGCTTCCAGTAAACGGGCTCTTCGAACTGCCCGAATCTCATCCTTTTTCTTGAACTTGGCAGAAACATCATGGTAAGATAATTCACAACCAGTAAAATCTAGCACACGACGTTGCCATCCACTTTGCAAATGAATTTCATTATTGCAAACTCTAATGCTTGTAATCGGGCCCTCGTTCTGGAAAAGGTGTATCTTCCTACTAGGAACTTGGTCGCCTACCACCCATATTGAGCCACTCTGGCATGCAACTAGTAAACGGTGTGTGCTTTCACTAGCTGAACATATTGAGCGGATTGATTCCCCTTCCAGATTAAATTTGTTTATCACTTCAAGGCAAGGAACCGATAAATGAGTAATTCCCCCACTATAATCACCTACGATGATGCTCTCTAGGCGGTTGTTGATATTTTTGAAGGCCAACAAGACTGTTACCAATGAATCTAACTTTGTTTGTTGGCGTCTGCCGAGTGTCGGTTTCCAGATGATCATTCCATCATCCATGGCGGTCAAACATCCATCGGATGTGACGAGGCTTCGTAGTACAATTCTATTATTCATACAACAGAAATGAAAGGCGTAGGTACTACTTCCTTTCCCACACCCTGTTGATAAAAGTGAAAGTGAAAAGAAACTCAATAAGTGTCCTTGTCAGACTTGTTCTCCTTCTTCCACAACCTGTAGCAAGGCTTGCAGACGCGAACTCGTCCTTTTCTTTCGGTATAGCCGCTGTCGCCCCATGTTTCTATTGCATTATCGACGGAGAGAGAGCGACCTCCCATGTCTTTGTCGGCAAACCCTTCACAGGATTTTCTACCACATGGAATTACTCCTTCCTTTGCAGCAGTAGCTGATTTCTTTGAATCGTCACCAGACTTTTTTTGATGTTTGCGTGCATTGGCCTTGAATCCCATGATTATAGTCTCCTAGCCCTAGATTCATCAAGGTTGTTGCTGAAAAGTATCAATCATTGCAATGATTCATGACCAAGTTGTTGCAGCAGACCATCAAATAAACGCAGTAATCCACGTAATGTGACCTCTGAGATATTAGCAACAGCGCACACTTCTGATTGAGTCCTTGGGTTGCTAGATTCATTAGATGCTTTGTAAATTATAGCAGCAGCAACACCCATCGGTTTCTTTCCTTGCCAGATGTCGTCATGTGGCTTAATAATATTCCAAAGGTTGTTGACTTGAATATGGATGTTGGGAGGCAATTGCAAATCGGAGATGAACTTGTCAAAGAATTGATCCGGAGAAGTAATTTTATGCATATTCATTTTTCTAGAAACTTGCCTAATCAATCGAGATAATTCCTTTTCAGTTACATCAAAGGATTCAGCTATATGTGAAATCTGTCTTGGTAGGCTTTCTTGCCTAGCGACTAAATATGTACATGCTGCTGAAACACCAGCAATCGATCTGCCGGTAACGAATCCCTCAGTGGATAGTTTCCTGTAGATGCGGGCAACTTCCTCTTGTAACGGCCGTGGTAAACCTGATTTATCTCTAATGAATTGATTAGCCCTAACCAAATTTCTCTCACGACTCTTTCTGGTTTTGCTTCTTTCATCAACGACTCTTCTTCTTCTCCAATCGCGTCTTGCTTGATTGGACATGCCGAGTCTTCCAGATTTTCCGGAATTCAAATCCTTTACATCAATAGTTGTGTTTAAGCCTCTGTCGGCTAGTGTATAGGTCAAAGGTGCACCAACTCTTGATTTATCTTGGCCGCTATCGCCATTAATCCACTCTGCGCCAGGGTCGATCACATTCTCTGCAGCAACAAGACCACAGGAGTTACAGACGATTTCTCCTCTGTTTTCATCCATGTTCCAATCAACTGCAAAACATTCCTCACAAGGGCTAGTATGGCCCTCTAAAGTTCGGCGTGGAGGGCGTTCCAAGTCAACACCTCCAGGGTATTGATTTTTCTTTGAAGATACAGGTTCCATATTTACTTGCTTTCGACTCATCACTTCTCAACTCTTAGTTAACTAGTAAACGCCGCCTTATATAAACTCCTCGTTGGATTGCCCTATCAATAATGAGGTGCATGCGGCCGTTCAAGCGTAAAAATACGCTTTAGGCGAATACAATAGTTTCTTTGTTCTACAGTTAATAAAGTAGGGTGTTATTTTTTCATTTATAGTCGCTATTAATCATTTTTGAACAAGAAATAATTGAGAATTTCACCATAAAAATCTAGAGGTTGTAAGGATATAGTTCAAAGACGGTCAGCATTCCCCGCAAGATGAGGAGACTCTAATGCCAGCAACAGTCATTCTAGGTGCCCAATGGGGCGATGAAGGAAAAGGAAAGCTAGTTGACCGCCTTGCTGAACAGGCGTCTTGGGTTGTTAGATTCCAAGGTGGAAATAACGCAGGGCATACAGTTGTCATCGGCGACAAAGTGCTGAAATTCCATTTATTGCCAAGCGGGATTACACGGAAAGAGTGTAATCTTGTCCTAGGAGATGGAATGGTTGTTGACCCATGGGTCCTCAATAAGGAACTTACAGATTGGGAAAAATCGACAGGTGAAGATCCAAGAGGTGACAGATTATATGTTAGTGAAAGGGCTCACATCATTCTTCCATATCATCGATTCATGGACAGTCTAGACAGCAAGATTGGAACTACTGGTAGGGGAATTGGTCCAACATACGCAGATAAAATTAACAGAATCGGTCTTCGCTTTGGAGATCTCAGTGAGATCATTAACGATGCTCAATGGATTACCTCAACAGTGGCAAGAATGAATGCATCCCTACAGGCTGCAGGTTCTGAAGATAGAGTCAGCGAAGAATCCTTGAGTGCAGATGTCAACTGGATATGGGATAATTACCATGGTTCAATCAGTAATACCGGCCTAATGGTTGACAATGCTCTCAAGTTAGGGGAACACATTATTCTGGAAGGAGCCCAAGGTTGCTTATTGGATATTGACCAAGGAACATACCCCTTTGTCACTTCCTCGGTCACATCAAGAGGAAATGCTTCACATGGTGCTGGTATTCATCCCGGCCATGTCAACGAAGTAATTGGAATTACTAAGGCCTATATCACTCGAGTTGGTCACGGTGCAATGCCTACTGAATTAGAAGATGCAGATGGTGATCACCTCGGCACAGTGGGTCATGAATTTGGTACAACTACAGGGCGAAAGAGACGCTGTGGTTGGTTTGACATGGTGGTAATGCGCCACGCTAACCGAATCAATGGTTTCACAGGAATTGCCTTGACAAAGTTAGATGTTTTAGGCGGTCTTGAAGAAATCAAAATCTGTGTAGCATACGAACTAGATGGCAAAGAGATTCTAGAAATGCCATCATCAGCAAGTGCAATCGCAAGATGCAAACCAATTTACATTTCAATGCCCGGATTCCCAGGTCATTCTTTGAGCGAATGGTTAGAGATTGCAAAGAAGGCCAATTCAGATGGAATTGGATTCAATGCACTTCCAGCAGCAGCACAGAATTATATCTCTAAACTTGAGTCTTTGATGGGAGTTCCTTGCACTAGTATTGGTGTGGGTCCAGATAGAGATGCAACCATTGACCTTGTCTAATAATTGATAATTATCAATCATTGCATTGCTAAAAGCACTATGTTTAATGTGAAGGCTCAAAAGGGGAGCGCTCACAGGTTGAATTACAGGGGCGTTTAGCTCAGTTGGAAGAGTGCTTCGTTTGCAACGAAGATGCCAGGGGTTCAAATCCCCTAACGTCCACTTCCCTGCTAAATATCGTGCAGAAAGATTGTCTTTTCCTTGGTATTCGTGTCTTTGGCTAAGATACCAATTGGTTCCTTCTTCATCATTGTCGAGCCATTTCCCCTCAGGAAGCTCTTCCCACGAAGAAACATGAATCTGCATAAATAATATTAAATTGGTTTAGTTTATTGACCTTGTAACATTATTTGAATTATTCTCACCCTTTAGCAAAGTTCTATGGGGTCTGAAAAGGTGATGGCTCCTAAAAATGCCGGAACAAAGGTTATAGCCACTTGAACAAAACCACGCTTTAGGGACAAGTTCCCACACATGGTGATTGAAATGGATATAATGGAAATACTGAAATTTAGCAGCGAAGAAAAAATTACACGAATGACTTGGTGGCTCAGCGGACTTGCTTTCGGAGTCATCAATATGATCTTGGGAATGGTAATTCCTGCTGGTATTGCAACAAATATCGTAGGATTACTTATCTTAGTTCCTGCTATTGCTTTCTGGGTTGCTAGACTACGTGACCGTGGACACACAGAGCCACTCGCTTTCGCACTTCGTATCATCCTCGTACCTTGGGGATTCATCGAATGCGGATTCCTTGCTGGAACAGAGTGAAGCCAATAGTCGGTTGCTAAATCGCAACCCAGGTCTCTACTTGCAGATCAATTACTCAACGCTGTAGCCAGTTTGTTCAAGACGATGCAAAAAGGCTTCTTGCTCCGGATTAATTGCTCTGGAATCTCTTTCTTCACGAACTCTTGAGATAGCATCTTTCATAGATGATCCTCGTAACCAAAGGTAAATCGAAATAAAGGTTCCAGCACGACTTAATCCACCCATACAGTGAACCACTACATTCTCACCCTCGGGAATACTTGTCAGTAGTGAACAGAATACAGGTTTAGCTGCTTCTAACCACGCTCTAGTAGGAACCGTAGTATCTTCAAGGGGTAGATGGTCCCAACGCATACCTTGTTCAGTAATCTCTTGAGGAAGTTCACTCACGCGTAACAGTTCCATATCCGCATCTGTTATTAGACCAATAAGGCGGTCAGTTTTTAATTCTACCAAAGTTGCAACATCAATAGAAAGTTGCCGATCCCAGCCACCAGTCCATGACACAGGCTGATACTTACCAGGACAGAGAGTTATTCCAATTCGGCCATTATCTCCTTCGATAGGTATCCAAGTTACCTTCAGAGGATGAGTGGTGCTATTGCGTATTCAAAGACCTCCTTATCGATGATTCTCACCATATAGGAACATAGTATTCCATACTGAAACACATGCATCGTGGTAGTCATTATCAGTAACACTGCTTTTGAAATTATCATAATCCATTTGCATGATATAGCGTCCAACTGCGCGTTGAACTATCATTCGGTTCAAAACAACACGGAATGGGTAGTCTGCAGATGGCATGATAGTTATGTCAGCATCAGGAAAGAGTTCACCGATATGATCAGGATGACGTGCACGAACGAGCAAATGCTCTGGTTTGTCTCGATGTGCGACTATCGACAAGAAGCCGCCAGAAACGTATAGCCACATTCAAGCCACCTCCATGCCAACAACATCTAATTTGAGTTGCTTAGATTTCGTTTCTTGGAATAACCCCTCGCTAGAGCTCTTATCCACTTCTTTACCCTGAGAGGGTTTTTGTTCTGGGTTCTCAGCACTTGTTTCATTAGTATATCGCGGGCGAAATACAGTCATCTTATCAAAAATCAAATTAAAACCAATGCGATTGTAAATATGATTGAACATTGCTAGAGTCTCTAATGAGAGTTCATCATTGATTACCAGTAAGACATGCGCACTGGTTGCATCGATTGCTTGGAACATTATTCCATACTTCTTATACATACTAAAAAGTGGAAAACCAAGTGTTCCCTCATCATGAATCATTTCCTTCACAAATTGTTCTGCACCCTCATCTGTTACGATCTCTAATTGATGTATTGACAACAGTGGTAATGTTAATTTTTGGTTGTCGTTTACTTCATATTCTCTTATTATTTTATCTGTTTTTTTATTCATTTTTTCACTTCCTTTATTACTTTCTTGTACACTATTATTTGCAAGTCACACTATATAATCTAATTAGTAAATAATGCCCCACTGCTAACATACGAATACTTAACCCACTACCCTCTTCATTGCAGCATTGAAAACCTTGTGATCAATGTGGATTTTTGATAGATTTCCAC
>JAPKFC010000039.1 GCA_028821785.1 Candidatus Poseidoniaceae archaeon
CCAAATGGTTTGGTTTTGTTCATTATACTCTCCAACAACCGTTTCGCCACTTCCATCAGTTGTATGCTCAATAATTTCAAAACCAGGATGATTACAATAATAATCGTGCCCTTCGTATGTATCTATTGAATAGCACCAGTTGGCTACAAATCTACCATTATCAGTAACTTCCTCATCAAATGTATGTGTGAATGTACCATTCTCAGATGACATTGTAATCATCTCCATTCGATGCACATCATCCCATCTATTATCCCAATCTTCATTGGCAACTTCAGAAAGAGTCGTCAGTAACATCATGATAACAATTGGTGCAAAAAAACCGATTGCGAATTGTTTCCAATTCATTCCGGCCTTTTGTTCAGTCATATCATATCCAGAGGCTATTGAAGAAGCAGAACTGTATTGAGCAGGATTATTGACTGTTGCAGAAAAGTGGGTTTGTGGTTGCTGTGCGAGGTTACCCATTATTTGCCCCTGTGGTACAGATACCGTTTGTGGTTCTGACTGTGCTGGAGTTGTACCTTCTTGGGCTTGTGCTGAATCCCAAAAAGGCTCTTGTTGCTCAGAAGGTGTATTGTCTTCAGTGTCCATACTGAGCCCCGTTTGATGGTAGGAGGGGCACTTAATAATACATCTTGAAATATTTGTTATATTCTTATTCTTCTTCACTAACGGAGTTGCTACGTTTTTTCCAAGATCCTGATTTCTTTAGTGCATGAACTCTTTCCTTTTCTTGGATAGCAACTTCAAGTTTCTGTTCTTTTAGTAATTCTAGCCGATCATGTTCCTTGCCCAACCTCTCGACCTCAGATGGCCATTTCCCATCGCTATTGGGCTTTTCAATTGTAAATGTAGTCATGGCAGCAATAACCATTGCCAGTGCAGCAAGCGACCAAGCATAACCAATTGCATCATCCCATCTATCTCTCGCATTACCACATTGTGCACTAACCGAATTCCATAATTCACAATCGTCCAATGTTTCTTTTGCCTTCATTGCTTCTTCATTGGAAGTTACATTATGGGCTGCTGAAATAATGAATATAACTGCTAAAGCAATTGCAACGAAGTGCTTAGAATTCCATTTCTTTCTGGTAATAATCCTCCACTTGTCGGCACCAGCCAGACTCTTATCCATTGCTCTTGAAGGGCCACCAACCTTCCAAAACCAAAGTACCCACATTACGATTAGTACCAGTAAAAATCCCCATTCATAGACGGCGGTGTGGAACTCCCACATACCATATAGGCAAGATGCTTGGTCTGGGTTTGCTAAGCAACCTTCTAGGGCGATTGGATAAAAAACAACTAATCGTGCTAAATTCAGTATGTAGACTAATGTACACATCACTACAATCGCTTTTACTTTTAGTTTCTGAGATACGCCATCTGTCATTGCTACTAAAGTCGAAATGAAAATCATTTCATGAACTCCAGCACATTCATCTGAAACATAAAGTGATACAGTATTCATTGCACCTGGAAAACTTTGATGGTGAAATTCAATACGAGTTAGCCAACCGTTATTTGTTGAAAGTGTGTGTGAGCCAGCACCGAACAATGCATTTCCAATTTCATTCCATAGCCACGCTTCACTTACTTGAATAGGCCCTAGAGTATCTGTTGGCATTGTTAAAAACCAGTAAAAAGCTTCAACTAATAATAAGGCGATAGGAATTTTAGCATATACTAATCCCAATTGAGCAACTTCCTTCCAAGAGAGGTCCTCAGGTGGGGTCGCTGTGCTTCCCATAAATCAAGTCAAACATTCATCACACATCAAAGTGAGGTTTGATTCTTAGACGAATCGATTAGGAATTATTGTAATTTCATCCAACGGATGCGTTGAAAACATGAGGGGATATCGGAGTCATGTGGTGGAAGTCTCACAGGTTAGCGCTGATGCGCAAAATAAGCCTACTCATAGACTTAATGTCATCGGTTTTCATTGTCCGATTCCAGTCGCAGAAGCTAAAAAAGCATTAGGGCAAATGAGTAATGGAGAAATCTTGGAAGTATTGTCTGACGATCCAGAAACTTATCATGACATTCCCCTTCTTATGATGCGCTCAAACCACAAGTTATTATCTATAGAAAGTAATGCAGGTGAGTATAAATTCTTAATTGAGGTGAAACAATGAACGTAAAAAATGATAATGGTTCAATAACACTAATCGAGAGTGGTGATGTTCCGAGTGAGGCAAAATTACCTACTGAATTTGGAGAGTTTTTGATAAGAGTATTCCATGAGGAAAGCACTGGTTTAGATCATGTTGCACTGTCCTTGGGAGATATGCAAGGGCCAGACCCAGTACTGATTAGAGTTCATTCAGAATGCCTGACAGGTGACGCATTTGGTAGTCGCCGTTGCGATTGCGGCCCCCAATTACAAGCGGCATTACTGGCAATCTCTGAACGCGGGTGGGGCTGTTTGCTATATCTTAGACAAGAAGGTAGAGGAATTGGCCTCCATGCAAAGATACAAGCATACCACTTACAAGATCAAGGTGCTGATACATTGGATGCCAATTTGATGTTAGGATTGCCGATAGATGGTAGGGATTATTCAATTGCTTCAAGCATGCTTTCAGCTTTGGGTATTAGCGAAGTGAGTTTGCTAACGAATAACCCAAACAAGGTGGAGCAACTTCGCTCTCATCAAATCAACGTAGTTGAAATGGTTCCATTGATAGTAGGAGTTGGAGAACACAATCGCGATTATTTACAAACAAAAGGGCAAAGAATGGGTCATCATATCAAGCCTTCAGATTTGTGAATCGGCTTGATAATCCTATAGTAGTCACTAATTGCAATAACGAGGGCCGTGGCCGAGAATTGAACTCGGGCTGGCAGAACCACAATCTGCCGTGCTAACCCCTACACCACCACAGCCAAGAGGTAGCCTGCCGTCAAGCGCGTGGTATTTCAACAATCCGCCCCCCCATCTTCATTCAGTTTGTGGCTTGCAGTGAATCGGTCAACCCCTATGCTCAAGTGCGTTCGCTATTCTGGGTAAGATATGCGAAGTGGTCTAAAGCCAGCCCTCTTGGTCCTAACAGTACTTGGATTATTGCTAATGGCACCATATAACGGCGTCGCAGCAAGAACAATTCACGATGCTCATGCTGTAGATTTATTCCCATCTGGTGATTTTTCGGATTCCACTGAATGGGCAGTAGATGATACTCTTACCTATTCCACTAACCCTGCAACATATACTGATACGATGGTTGCAGATAACAAATTATCATTCATTCATCAGAGGCCAATGAATACAGACCAATACACATTTTGGGCTCAATCTTCTCCAACAGATTCTGATTTGGCAAGATATGCACCAGACCTAGCATATTCTTGGAGTAAAGGACCTGAAATAATTGTCAATGGCTTTGATTTCACTTCATTTGAGCAATATGAATTATTGAATGTCGAATTATTATTTAATATTCAGATTCCACAGGCACTTTACCAAGATTCAGTCCGAATCTCTACTGAATATAATGGTGAAATTGATTTAATTAAGACATTTGCTCATACAACTGGAGATTTGGATTTCATCAATAATACTGCATGGACCTATCTCCTTGGTGATGGTGGCAATAATAGTTGGGCAAATTTATCCGCACTATCGGTTACTTTGGATTATGTTTCTGCCGGAACTACAGACGATAGCCAATTGAACGTCGATGCGGTAGGATTGCGGATAGAATACCGTTCACCTTGGTATGGTGGAGAAGTTGGCCATGCAAGTTCTACATTTTCAGGTTTTGAGATGCCAATTAGTTCTCTTGATTTGACATCAGGTACTTTTGAAAACATTGCATATTCTTCTTGTGGATTGGAGGCGAGTATCGAAGGAACTAGTGGAAGTTGGACCAGTGATCCTTTTGAAACACCACCTTCTCAAACAATTGGCCGTGTTCATTATGAGTTAATGAATGAATCACTGGATGATGTTATACTTGAATACGCATCTTCTAGCGATGGCACTACTTTCACGGATTTCACGGTAATTGATGAAGATACGTTACTTCCTGACATTGCATTTGTAAGTATAAAATTGAGCACAATCACATCTTGTATTACTTCAGTTTCAATCGATATCAATGATCCATCAATTAGTATTGCTGGAAATATTATTGGCGATGTAGATGGATTCAATACTCAGTATACTAGATGGTTGATTTATGTTGGAGGCGAAGTAGTTTCTAATGAACCAATAGCAACAGGTTCGTTTTCATTAACTTTCCCGATTGGAAAACACATGTCAGCGGGCGATACATCTGTAGTAGTTGAGATTAAATCTTGGTTTAACTGGGATTCTGATGGTAGCATGAGTACAACAATAGTTGAGATAAATTCAGTTGTAATCACTGGAGGATATGAGTTGGAATGGGATGAAGACCCAGTTTGTATCGCTGTTGGAGACCAAACCATGACCGAAGATAGTGGTGGAATTATTTTACCATTTACCAACCGGTGCACAGATGATAGAACTGCATTAGATGATTTACAAATAGATATTGTTAACACAAATCCGGATATAGTTACTGTTGATTTCACTCAAGGAGATATTCGTTTAGCACTGGTAAATGACCAATCGGGTCAAGCAGTTGTTACTACTACTGTAATCGATGTGGCGGGAAATATCTGGAGTGAAACATTCACCATCATAATACAATCAGTAGATGATGCACCAGTGATTAATGAATTTCCATCTCTAGTTCCAGTGGAGCACGATATTTTGACGCAAGTTGAATTGTTATACCACGATACTGATTCTTCATCCTTGACCGCTTTTACTAATCGCAGTTGGGCTACCGTTAATTTACAACAAGGGATTATCGAAATCACTGCTCCTAATCCAGGATATCATTCGGTCTTGATTTCTGTTTGCGATACCACTTCATGCTCGGAACGAGTACTTGATCTAGAAGTTTTAGCATTACCAGATTTGGTAATAGAGTCAATAGATATAGGCGATGAAACGATTAGGGAGGGTGATATTGTTGATGTCCGTATTTATGTCAGAAATATCGGGCGAACAAATGCTAATTTGATTTCTGTTCGTTGTGATGCAGATAATGTATTAATTGCGATTGCGCAACCGATATCATTCCTTCAACCGGGTGAATTGGGTGTGGTGACTTGTGAATGGATTGTTCCAGAGGGAGATGGTGTAGTATTGATCTCAGCCGTTGTCGATAGAGGATTAGAGATTGATGAGGTTTCTGAAGATAATAACCAAGCAGAAATTATTGTTACTATTGAAGAAGCGATAAAAGAACAACCTGTTAGTAGCGGTTTGCAAATCTCTTCAACGGCAAGGACCACTCTAGCAATTGCATCTCTTCTTGCCATAATTGGATTATTTGCTTTATTCGCTCCTTCAAAAATAAGGAAAATCGAGTAATTTTCATTACTCGTAATTATAGTGATTTCCAATATCATTTGTCGTATAACGGCAAAAACACCCTCAAACTTGATAGGCAAACCGTGTCAGACAAGATTGCTTTGAGGCTGGGGGGCCGTTCACTTAGGTGACAAAGTAGGTTGTAAACCATTATGTCTGAACTAAAGATAAGAATTGAAACTGATGAATATATTTACGAAGAATATTTCGAAGCTTAAGTCTCACAAAAGGTCAATATCCATTATTGGATATTTGATATAAGTGAAATCTTATTCGGACTTTTTCCATCTTCTTGGATATAGATCTTGATTGAGGAGAACCATGCTAGGTCTAGCAATCTCTCCACTTTCCATATCCTTTACAGAATCGCTTGTGACGATCATGTTGACAATACCAACAGTTTCTCCTTTCATTGTGTTGACAACAATATCTCTTCCATCGCTAATCGCAGGATCGATACTTACTATTCCTGGGCGTAGCAATGGTGCGCCATGTGATAAAGCAGCAGCAGCACTATCCTTTACGGTGACACTAGGATAATCGAGAAGTAGTTTCTCAATAGGATGGATTATTCTCAACAGTGCTTCAGGTTGAGACAATTCCTTCCAAAGCCAATAAGCATCGGCTAATTGTTGTAGAGTTACACAATCATCAAGAGTAAAAATTCCGGAAGTCTCTCTTCTTAATTCTTTTAATTCAACTTTCATGTTCAATAAAAGTCCCATGTCACGAGCCATTGTTCTAATGTATGTTCCAGCTTCACATTGAACTCTTGCTACCATTTGATTATTCTTGAAATCTATTTTTTCAAATTTGAAGATACGGCGACTTCGTACTTGTATTTTGACTGCAGAAATTTCAGGTGGTACATTGAAAACTCTTCCAGTCATGTTTGACATCACTTCTTCCAACATCTTGCTATCAGGTTCAGAGGCAAAGCGGAATACGCAGATATATGTCTTATCATGAGTCAAGATTTTCTTGGTAAGTTTCATCGATTTCCCAGCCATTAAAGGCAAGACTCCGGTTGCGAATGGATCTAGAGTTCCACCATGGCCCAAGCGCTCTAATCCGAACATATCTCTAGCCCAAGATGCAACTTGGTGAGAGGATGGACCTGCAGCTTTGTCAAGAAGAATAAATCCAGATTCAAGTCTTTCCTCAACTGTACGCATATCTGGGATTTTACCGATGTCATCATCGGTTTTTGCTTCGGAATCTAGTATAATTCTGCTCATTTAAAATCCTCCAAAATCTTGACGACGGCTGAAAACACTTCGTCAATGCTCATCTCACTGGCATCGAGTACATGGGTGTATGCCTCGCGGTCTTGTGGCTGAATATTGTATAGTTTAGTAAAGCGCTCAGCATCTACTGCAGAGCGTTTGGCATTTGCTTCAATTGCTTGAATAACAGTGCCACCCTCTCTAGCCACTACTCTTTGAGCCCTTTCTTCATCATTTACATCAACCCACAGTCTAACACAATCGATATTCAAAAGGTGTGCCCACCAACCCGATAACCTCGATTCAACGATGTCAAATGAATCATGGCCGGACATCTTTTCCTTTAGTAGATCA
Source organism: Candidatus Poseidoniaceae archaeon (assembly GCA_028821785.1). Classification (GTDB taxonomy): domain Archaea; phylum Thermoplasmatota; class Poseidoniia; order Poseidoniales; family Poseidoniaceae; genus MGIIa-L1. The sequence continues at coordinate 6,997 of JAPKFC010000039.1, forward strand.
TCTAGTTCTTTGTCCACCTGTAAATCTGCCTTACATAATTCTCCAAAATCAGCGAGTGTCATTCCACGTTTTTTTGCTTCTGAACGAAACACATCTCCTCCGTTGAGAGAAGTCCAATTATAGGATTGAACCAGTTTGCTGACAAGAGTACTAGTACCGCTTCCTGGATGACCAGATACGGTAATCTTCACCATATTTCACACCCACTCGGTCAAGCAGATATTGCATCTTTTTGTTCTTGGTCCATCTTTTGTAAAGGCATTACTTCCACAATCTGGGCATTCGGTCTTTTGGCCACTAAATCCAGTAGATTTATCTTGCTGCTTGTTTTCCGAAGTAGATTCAACATTACTTTGTTTTCTTGGGCCACCCTTGCGTTGTGAGCGTTGTTGTCTTTTCCTTGCTTGTTCTGACTTTTCAGCAGGTTTGGTAGCAACTAAGTGTAAAAGTGGTTCCTTTATGACCTCTCCAGAAGTGATTAGTGGATGATTTCTATATCTAAACAATTTGATATGTCGGTCTACAACTCTTCCAAAAGGAGCACTCATGCAAATGTAGGTGCAAATCCATGCTGGGAAGAATAGAAACTTATCATCTAATAAATTCCACTCAGGTGCCCATGGAAGTGAAACATAATCAACTCTGAATTGTTCAACAGAAGATGTAAGCCAAGCAAAAATACCTATGATGAAAATCATTGTAAACATCATTGGTTTCATTGCACCCATTTGGATTTTCATTTGTTCAGGCATCATTTGTTGCTGTAAGATTGTTGATTTTTCTTGTAAGATAGGGTCTCGAGACATCCTTGCATCGTTCATCATCTTTCGAACTTGACCTTGGCGGTGTCCGATATGAGCTTGAGCCATTGGATCCATGAAAAAGTTACGAAGAACAGTATTTATGGTCATAGAAAACGTTCCTAAAATTAATACCGTGATGACGAAATATGACTGTTCTGGAAGTATTGGGGAAAGAATAGGGTCTGCAATATCTCCTAGTGAAGTCCTTATGTTTGGATTTAAGATAAGTAACGTCATTCCAATCATTACGATTAACATAATTCCCATTGAGCCACCCGGTGGGGATGGTGGTGGTGGGCTAGAATTACCTGACATATTTGGTGGGCGTAGCATAAGGGGCATGAAGGTTAGCATTAATTATGCCTTAAATTAAGAATTTACAGAGGTATTGATTGTAACCGGATTTGCTAATGCGGAGAGTAATAGGACTTTTATGGGTGGAGTTGGAGGTATTGGTAAGAGGGAATATGATGCGCCGTAGAGAACCACTAGATGTTGATGAATCATGGCAACATTCTCTTCCAATGCCAATGCCAAACCAACCAGTTTGTGCTACTGAATTGGATGTAGCAGATCAACTCAATAAATTGTCAATTAATCCTAGAGTATTTCTTTGGACGGATTCGGAAAGACGCTGTACACACGGCTGGGAATTCCTTGCAAGTGTGCGTCAAGGAGTTCCACCACAAGGAATTGAGGCAGAATTAATTGCTTGGTGTGAACAATATCCCGAAGCTTGGTTAGTTGTAGATCTCAGAGATGGTGTGATTCCACCAAGTACTGCTCGTCCATTAGCAGATGTATTGTCTTCAATAGGACGTCAAGTGATAGTAATGGTCAGTTCAGCGGCAAATAATTCAGACTGGCCTCATTGGCAATTACCACTATGAAATCTATAGATGGGTTAGTTACAAGGCGACCTTAGGCCAACTTTACACTATTCGAATGTAAATCCACATGCACTGCACGCTGATGAATCAGAAGCATTTTCAGTTGAGCAAATCGGGCATGATTTGTCACCATCACTTTCTTCAGTTGTTTCTTCAACAACTTCTTCAGCGACTTCTTCCTCGGCAGGCATTTCTGTTTCAGTTGCTTCTTCTTCAACAACTTCTTCAGCGACTTCTTCGACAACTTCCTCAGCAACTTCCTCAGCAGGGCTCCATGCTTTTGCAGCATTCTCTAATTCAGCCTTCTTTAGGTAGCCATTGTCATCAGAATCAAATGCCATTGCATGTGCTAAGAATCCATCACGGTCTTCAATATCATGTGCTTTCATTACTCTAAGAAGTACGTCTTCTCTCCAATTCATATCTGGGAATTCAGCAGCCTCTTCTTCTGCAACTTCTTCCTCAGGTTGATCTAAATCGGCAACATCCTCAGTTTCAACTTCGTCTCCGAAATGTGCGCCGTGGAATCTGTTTAGTGCTTCAGCATCAATTTCACCGGTACCGAGAATCTCGAATGAAACATCCAATCTCTCGCCTTTCTCAACAATAGGTATGTGCCAAGTGATGTGAGTTCCATCATCCTGTGAATCGGTTGTCATTTCAACGTCATCTCGCTTATTTGCACCAGCACCTCTTACATGCCAGTCTTTAACCTCAAAGTTGCTCGGTAGTACATCATTGATGTATACATCTTGTAGGGCAGTATCTCCATTATTCTCAAACAGAATTAGAACTTCGTATCTTCCATTGCCACCGAGAGGTATTGCTTGCTTTCCAGCAGCAAAGTTTCTGCGGTGATGAATTACCTTGATACTAGGTGGTTGTGCAACATCACGGTTACAAGTTGGGCCATGAACTTCTGCGCCAAATTCTATTGTTGCAGGAGCGTCAACTCTAGTGTTATGAGGCGTTGGGTCTGGAGCATTCAAATCGTATTCAATTGTGATGCTATTACCAGGCTTTAGACCTACAGGAGCACTAGTTCCAATTGTCATTGTTAGTGTGTGTCCATCACCATCTGGTGAACGGTGCTCTTTCTCCAAAGTAATTCCTGCTGAAATCTCAGCTTTGTATTGCTCGTCACTCATCTCAGTTCCATTGACCTTTACTCTAAGTGCTGAAATATCTGGTGCTGAAAATAGCCCCGGAATGTCATCGGTTAATCGCAGTAAATTGATATCGGATGAACCAGAGTTAGTCAATTTCAAAGAAGCATTAATATTTTGACTTCTATATGAGCGTAGGCCTGAAGTAGAGTAAGTCTTTTCAACTTCTGCTTCAAGTACATTGAATTTCTTTTCTTCCAAAGTAATTGAACCTTCAGTAGTGCTGGTAGCACGAGGTAAAACTGTGTACGACAAGTCATAGGTGAAATCAGGTTCTGATTGTGCCATTACTGCACGCTCTTCCGATTCCCACTTTCCATTTGGTAATACATCGTCAGGTACATCAGAGATGTCGAATAGTAATTCTTCGCTACCCTTCATTCTAACTTGTAATTTTACCAAATCAACAGCAAATGAAGATCTGTTCTCAAATATTGCGTTACAGATCCAATTGTCAGGTCTTTCATCTTCACGAACTCGCATATATGTGAATCCTCGGCAGAAAGCATCTAACTCCTTGAATGCTAGACAAGATAGTGTTGAATCAGCGCCGTAACTAGCAGATGCAGATCCAGCCTTGATTGTTTTTGTATTGCTTACAATAATTGTTCCTTCAATACTCAACAACTTTGTTTCGCCTGGAGCAAGGACTCCAACATCCCATGTGATTACATTATCTTCAATAGTTGATTCACCTGAATCAGCAAATGAAATCTCCTTTGGCAATGGTCTAGTAACTTGTACATCTCTCAATGATACTGAAGATACATTCTCTACTTCTAATTCAAGTGCTAATGGGCCACCTTGTTCTCCGGTAGAAACCGATAGTGTGCGCTTTTCTGTTCTTGCAGGATGAGTGTCTAAACGCTCTCTCAAAACGAGCATACGCTTTCCATCAACTTTGTACTTCATGCTGTAGTTCTTTCCAGCTTCTAATTCATCAACAGAGACTTGATCTCCTCCGATATCAGTTGCGTCAGCGCTATCCAAAATCACATCGATGTCGTAAATTCGGTCGTCTTTAGATGGATTAGCAATTGTAAGAGTTCCTTTTACAGATTGCTTGATTATTTCACCATCAGCGTTAAGTGTTGATTTTTCAATTTCATGAATAGTACCGACAAGTTTGTCGCCAACAACTTCGTCTACTTCTGCACTAGAGCGTATTGTCGCTCCAGCCAATTCTCCACCGACACTTTCAGTTTCCACAGGAGGTGCAGGTGCTAGTAAGTCATCAGCAGGAGGTGCAGGTGCTAGTAAGTCATCAGTTGCATCCGGCATTGGTGGCATCTCAGGCATTTCAGGAGGTGCATCCATTGGCGGCATAGGTGGCATTTCAGGAGGTGCATCCATAGGAGGCATTTCAGGCATTCCAGGAGGAGCAGGAGGTGCATCCATCGGTGGCATTTCAGGAGGAGCAGGAGGTGCATCCATCGGTGGCATTTCAGGAGGAGCATCCATTGAAGGCATTTCAGGAGGAGCAGGAGGTGCATCCATAGGTGGCATTCCAGGAGGAGCAGGAGGTGCATCCATCGGTGGCATTCCAGGAGGAGCAGGAGGTGCATCCATCGGCGGCATTTCAGGAGGAGCAGGTGGCGCTTCCATTGGAGGCATAGGTGGCATCTCAGGCATTCCAGGAGGAGCAGGTGGCGCCTCCATTGGTGGCATAGGTGGCATCTCAGGCATTCCAGGAGGAGCAGGTGGTGCTTCCATTGGTGGCATAGGTGGCATCTCAGGCATTCCAGGAGGGGCAGGTGGCGCCTCCATTGGCGGCATAGGTGGCATCTCTGGCATATCAGGCATAGGTGGTTTTTCGTCGCTCATATTGATTTCCTCCAATCATTCCGCCGAAGCGGCAAACCTTCCATTGTCCAGTAGCACATAACCGTTCTCCCCGTTAGTTTTGCAAATATTTTTGTTTTTGCTAGTATTTCCCGAGAAAAGAATTGATTGCGAGAGGTTGATGTAGGGTCGGCATGAGGCTGACACATGGTCGGTCTAGATAGCGGAACACCACCCGTACTTTTCGTGGTAGGAACAGCAGGAGCAGGAAAGTCATCACTAGTGACTGCATTTCAACGTTGGTCTCGATTCCAAGAAGTAGATGCAATTGCAGTTAATTTGGATCCAGGTGCAGAAAGATTGCATTATGATGCAGAATTCGATGTACGTGATTTAATCTCATTGAGCGAAGTTATGACCGAATATGATTTAGGCCCAAATGGTGCTCAAATTTTGGCCGCAGATCTGTTGGCTGCACAAGCGGATGATGTCGCAGCAAACTTACATTCAATGACTGGTGAATTAATGATAATTGATACACCTGGGCAAGTTGAACTATTTGCATTTAGGGAAGCTAGCAGCCATTTGGTTGAAGTTTTAGGGAGAGATCAAGCAGCAATTATTTACCTATTCGACCCAATGTTATCTCGTTCCCCCTCTGGATTTGTATCGCAAATGCTCCTTTCTAGTATCGTCGAGTTTCGTTTGGGAATTCCAACAAAGAATTTCTTATCAAAATCAGATTTACTTGACCCAGAGGAACTAGAAAAGATCCTTGAATGGTCAGAAAGACTTGAGATTCTAGAAATGGCACTTTATGATGAAGCAGGTGGATTGAGAACCGAGTTTGCTATTAATCAATTGAGAGTTATGCAACAGTTTTCACAATTACCTGGATTGACTCCTCTTTCTTCTGAACTTGAAGATGGGCTTGCTGATGTACTAACCTTTGCTCAGGCATTATTTGGTGGAATGAGTGATGCCCGTGATGGATTTGCTGCTGATATCGGCAATGAAAGAAACTGAACTTCAAAACTAGTAATCTAGTTGTGTTAACTCTTCTATAGAGGTTTGCTTGTTGATTGGTGTAGCGCTACAATCGATAACACTTAGAAGCCTTCATTTATTGCATATATGACATGGTAGAACACTTATTGGCTATTGACGATGTTGGAGAGGACTTAGAAAAAATCCTCCGATGGGCGATTGAATTCAAACGTGCTTGGAAAAATGGAGATGATGTAGCACAAAATTTCTTCCCTCTTGACACATTATCAATTGGATCAATTTATGAGAAACCGAGTACAAGAACTAGAGTCTCATTTGAGGTTGGAATCAACCGACTAGGCGGTTATCCTTTGACTTTATTGAAAAATGATATACAACTAGGAAAGTCTGAATCAGTTGCTGATACAGCCAATGTTCTTTCTAGATTCCTTGATGGAATCACTTACCGTTGCTTTGCACATGCTGATGTTAGTGAACTGGCAGAGAATTCAGATGTGCCGGTGATAAATGCACTTTCCGACAAGCACCACCCTTGCCAAGCCGCTGCAGACTTGATGACAATTATGGAGATATTTGACGATACTGAAGATTTGAAAATAAGTTGGGTTGGCGATGGAAATAACGTTCTACATGACTTAATGCTAGCATGCGCAATGCTTGGAATAGACATCCATTATGCAGTACCAAAAGGGTATGAGCCTGATGAAGAAGTTGTTCAAAGAACAAAAGACCTTGCGCAAAAGAATGGCAGTAAGGTCGTTGTAACAAATGACCCGATCGAAGCAGTAAAAGATGCCCATGTAGTTTATTCTGATGCCTTTGTTTCAATGGGTGAAGAGAATATGAAAGACAAGGCAAATGATTTTGATGGATTCCAAGTTAATGAGGAATTAGTAGGGCATATGGATGATGACTGGAAATTCATGCACTGTCTACCTGCACACCGTGGCGACGAAGTAACAGATTGGGTTATGGATCACGAACAATCAATAGTTTTCGACCAAGCAGAAAACAGAATGTGGGCTCAAATGTCACTTCTTTCATTCTTGATAAATCCGGCAGCGTGGGATGCAATGGCCGAATTCATGCAAATAGAGTAAGCAATCATATCAACATCGGTAAGAGGAAACCGATTAGCCCAAGAAGCATAGCGATTCTAATTCTTCCAGCGACGAGCACATCATCGCCCGTGAATAATGGCCCATTCAAAGTAATCAGTACCAGTATTGCTGGAGTTTGGAAAACTAGTTGGCCAAATTCAAATGGGCCCCTCCAAAATGGCATATAGAGGCAAACCAATGCTGCCATGATAATTACATAGGCGGCCATTCTTGACCAATGAAGGCCTATTTTCATTGGTAATGTTGTCCTTTGTCCTTCATCAGCGACAATATCTTGACAATCTTTGACAATTTCTCTTGCTAAGTTGGTGAAAAATACTACACCAGAGACCCACCAAATCAGTGGATTGAGTAACCCACCAACACTTGATGCACCGTAGATGATGACAGCTGCCACCATTATTGAAATTGCAATATTTCCTTGCAAGCCCATTTCCTTTGTCTTTGGTCCATGGTCATAACTAAGCATTAGTGCAACAGCAATTACGTAAATGATAATTGTAGCCCACCATAGATCAAAATCCATACTGAAATAGATTGCAGTTGCTAAACAAAGAATACTTGATGCCCAAAGTAGACGGCTAAAGGTGGTGGCGGATTGAAGACTTATTTCTCCAGAGGGAAGTGGTCGGTTTGGGTGAGCCAATTTATCGATTTCATAATCCTTGATATCATTCATTACATTACCTGCGCCAATGAAAAACATGACGGCCATTGTTTGTAGGGAAATAATTAGTAATTCCTCAACAATTTGCCCTTGTAATATGAATCCTGCACCCAATGGTACAGTAATTGCTCCAAGAACTAAATTCTTGGGGCGCATTAGTTCAAGCCAGGCTACCATTGAGTTGCCCTATGACTAGAGGTCTTTGACTGATTCGCTCTCAAGACGCAGCAATCGACCAAATACAGACTCGCATTCTAAATCCGCCAATATCAGTTCCTTCATCGAATCCAGTCTTGATAAAGCGGCTATCTCTAGCCAGAACATTACCCAATTGGTTCATCGTTGCGCCCCATCGGAATCTTCTGTTAAGGTGATCTAGTATGTCAGTGGTATTCGCTTCGCCTACTTCGCCAAGGAAACTTGCGATCTCGCCTCTTAGTCTCTGAGTTTTACCCATCAAGCCTCACCTCTGAGTAATTGTGCTCTGCGCGTTAAGGAACGTATTGTCGAGGATGTCATTGCACTTCCCAGAGGAGCTCCAGGTCGGTGCCATGGTTGCCAGCCGATGTTTGAGATTCGTTCTGGTAACTTTCCTGTGCTGTGTACCAGTTTGGTAGTACTCTTGCTGGCCCAACTAGGAGTTGTTGTAGTTGTTTCACTTGCTGTAAAGTCCTCGAAGGACAAATCATTTAGGTTGTCTGCATCTTGTTGCATAACCCATACTCTTTGCCGGTCGTATATCAACAAAGTAACCACCCGCCTAACTAAAAGTGAAGTAATATTTTAACGCAGTACGGCCTTTTCACTTTAACTAAAAACTGAAAGTGAAGTATAATTCTTCTTTTCAATGAAATTGTTCGTGGTCTTTGAAGAACTAATTGCCAACAGTCATTTAGACCATTATTACAATGGGTGACGGCTAAATATAGGGGGTTAGTGGGTCGGTTTACATTTGCTCGTATAGTGTAGTGGCCCATCATGAAGGATTCTCATTCCTTCGACCCGGATTCAAATTCCGGTACGAGCACTTTACTCTAAAAAGTGCACTGCGTTAGAGTATTTAGCCCTAAAAAAAGGTACATTTCATTTGTAGGAGTTTGGAAGAGGTGAGTTTTATTACACTCGCGGGTATTTTTTCTCACTTAGTGTCGTTTTAATGATTGCGCGCCTCCTTCATAGGCCGGCTATCATTGAAGAGACTTGATGACAACTCCTAGTGGTATGGCCAATCTGAATTCCGAATATATCGCTTGGTTCAAAGGGACTGGTATGAATGACGTTGAATCCATTGGTGGTAAAGGAGCATCACTTGGTGAGATGTATTCCTCTCTAAGCGAGAAAGGAATCCCAATTCCAAACGGTTTTACTGTCACTGTGGATGCCTATGCAGAATTTGTTGATTCCGAAATAGACTCGATGCGATGGAGTGGAGTTTCAGAAGCTGAAGGATTACCTGGATTGCGAGATTTGGTGATGAAGGCGTCTACTCTAAGAGGTGCAATTCATGCATGCTTTGAGGGTGCAGATACTTCAGATCATTTGGAAATGCATTCCAGAACATTTCTCGCTCGGTCTCTTATCCTAAAGAGCGTTGTTCCCGCTTATGTTGAAGAACAAATTGAGAAAGGTTACAGTGCTCTGTGCGATGAATACGGACCTGGAGTGGATGTTGCAGTTCGTTCATCAGCAACAGTTGAAGATTCGGTTGATGCATCCTTTGCTGGGCAATACGATTCATATCTCAATATTACTGGTCCGAGAGGTGTTGTGTTTCACTGGAAAAAGTGTATTGCCAGTTTATTCACGGAACGTGCAGTCGCATACCAAGTAGACAGGGGAATGAACCCCCTTGATGCATCGTTGGCAGTAGTTGTAATGAAAATGGTTCGATCCGATATGGCTTCGTCAGGTGTAATGTTCACTATAGACCCCGATTCAGGCCATGCCGGCATTATTCACATCTCTTCTTCATATGGATTAGGGGAACTTCTAGTTCAGGGTAGTATCTCTCCCGACGGTTTCCTCGTTTGGAAAAAGGGGCTTGAGCAAGGGCTACCTGCAATTGTACAGCGCCACCTCGGTGGTAAAGAAGAGAAGATGATTTACGGCGAGGATTCCGAAACAAAAACCGTGGATGTTCCACTCAAAGATAAATTGATATTCTCATTGGAACGTTCCGAAGTCCTAACACTTGCTGAAATGGCACTTACTATCGAAGCACATTATCAAATGCCGATGGATATCGAGTGGGCTAAGGATGGAGTCAGTGGAGAATTATTTATTGTTCAAGCAAGACCTGAAACAGTTCACGCCAAAGAGAATACATCGATTCTTACTCGCTACCATATGAATCCAAAGTTAGTGAAAAAATTACATTCTAATGGCTCGGTTTTGGGAACAGGTCAAGCTGTAGGAAAGAGGATTGGAGGTGGAATGGTTCGACAATATCAGAACTATGAATCGGTAATCTCTAGCAAGCGTGGCCTGCGAGATCGGTTGGCTGCAGGTGTAGAACTAACCGAACTTAGTTGGGCGGATAGAGTCTTCGAACAGGGTGATGTTCTAGTTACTGAAATGACCACTCCGGATTGGGAACCAATGATGAAGCAAGCCTCACTGATTATTACTCGTAAAGGGGGAAGAACAAGCCACGCTGCTATCATAGCACGAGAATTCGGAATACCGGCCATCGTTGGAGCAACAGATGTTATGCATCTCTTAGATGATGGAATGCTGGTTACTGGTTCTTGTGCCGAAGGAGATACAGGAATAATATACAAAGGAGAGCAACCGTTTGAAATTGAAGAGATCATTATCGATACCAATCAGAAACTGAAAACAAAAATAAAATTGAATGTTGGTTTTCCTACCAAGGCACTTGCTGATTCAATGCTACCGGTAGATGGAGTAGGACTTGCCCGTATCGAATTTATTCTATCAGCAGAAGTGGGTATTCATCCGATGGCATTAGTTCACCATGATTCATTAATAGAATATGTTGAAACTGGAGTAATTCCTAGAAAACTGCTGCCATTCAAACGCGGTCTTGAACGTACCAATGGACGAGATAGGTCGGAATTAATCAGAGAGATTTCGGAAAAGAGTCGAAACTCTGCAAATCCTAAATCTCTGTTTGTTGATGAACTAAGAGAGGGCGTTGGACTAATTTGTGCGGCCTTCTATCCTAGGCCAGTGCTGGTTAGGCTCTCGGATTTCAAATCTAACGAATACAGAGAACTTCTCGGTGGTGAAATATTCGAACCGATTGAAGAAAATCCGATGATTGCATGGAGGGGTGCGAGTCGATATGTCGATCCAAGATTCTCAGATGCATTCGAATTAGAATGTAAAGCATTGCAAGGTGTTCGTCACGATATGGGACTGGATAACCTTCAGTTGATGATTCCGTTCTGCCGTTCACCTGAAGAGGGCGTTGCAGTAAAGAACATTCTAGAGAGTCGAAAACTCGGATCTAAGGATGGTGTGCCCCTGTTCATCATGGTCGAATTGCCTTCGAATGTAATAGAGGCGGAACGCTTTATTGAAGAGATGGAACTCGATGGCGGTTCGATTGGAACCAATGATCTTGTTCAGACTGTTTATGCGGTAAGTAGGGACGACTTAGAGGGATATTTACATCCAGTTGATGCAAGGTCATCAGCTGTCAAAACGATGGTGAAGAGAACGATTGAAATTTTTAAAGAAAAAGGAATCGAGATCGGAATTTGTGGTCAGGCGCCTTCGGATCACCCGGAAGAATATCCACCATTCCTTATCGAATGTGGAATCACTTCAATTTCTGTTACTCCAGATACTGCAATAGCAGTCAGGATTGCGGTTGATAAGGCTGAGAAAGAACTCGCACTTAGTAATCTTGGCGAGTGAGGATTATCTCATCATATAGTTGTCAACCTTTGACATTTTCCGACCATACATGGTAGGTGGTCTCCATTATCACTCCTACAGCACTAACAGTTGGAAATCATATCAAGTGTGGCCCTTGATACTTAGCGGTTTAATTATTACACCGCAGTAGTAATGCTATGCCAGCCGTAATTTGTGGATACTTTAGGTCTCCGTTCACACCCGCCAAAAAAGGAGATTTAGCAAATTCTAGACCAGATGACATAGCGGCTGAAGTCGTAAAAGGTTTGATTGAAAAAACTGGTATCGATCCAAATCTGATTGAAGACTTGATACTTGGTTGTGCATTTCCCGAAGCAGAACAAGGTTTCAATTTAGGACGGATGCTATCCTTCCTCACCGAGTTACCACATACAGTAGCAGGGGTAACTGTCAATCGATTTTGTGGTTCTTCAATGCAAGCGATTCACGATGCCGCTGGCAGGATCGCTATGGGCTCAGGAGATGCATTTATTGCAGGAGGGGTCGAATCTATGACGAGAATTCCAATGTCTGGTTTCAATCCAATGCCTAATCCAAAACTCGCTGCAGAAATGCCAGAAGCTTACACAAACATGGGATTGACTGCTGAGAATCTGGCTACTATTTATGAAATCAAACGGGAAACTCAAGAAAAGTTTGCCATTGAAAGCCACCTCAGGGCGGCGAATGCAGACTTCACTGATGTCATAATACCAATAACCACTGCTGATGGAATAGTATCAACAGATGGCTGTATTAGACCCACTTCCAATGCAAGTTCTCTTGCTAGACTGGGCCCTGTATTCAAAGCGGATGGTAGCGTAACAGCGGGTACTTCTTCACCACTCACAGATGGTGCTGCCTTTGTCCTCATTTGCAGTGAAAAATTCGCCATCGCACAAGGACTAAAGATTCTAGCCTCTATAGAATCAACTGCTGTATCCGGTTGTTCTCCTGAAATAATGGGGATAGGTCCAGTTGCTGCATCTCAAAAAGCACTGGCTAGAGCAGGTGTCAGTTTGAAAGATATCGATGTGATCGAACTTAATGAAGCATTTTCAGCACAATCTCTTGCGGTTATTGAAGAACTTGGACTAGATACCTCCAAGGTCAATATCGATGGTGGTGCTCTCGCACTTGGACATCCACTTGGAGCCAGCGGTGCAAGAATCGTTGGACGTGCTGCAACAATACTCACTAGAAATAAGGCTGATATTGCACTTGCAACCATGTGCATAGGCGGTGGCCAAGGAATTGCCACAGTACTCAGGAGGGTTGAATGATGGTAATAGAACTACAATCACCTATGATTCCAAGCGAACTGAGGAACCATGGTCATATCAACAAAGTTGCAGTTATTGGAAGTGGAGTCATGGGTGCGGGTATTGCCGCCCATTGCGCAAATGCAGGTTGTGATGTCTTGCTATACGACATAGTTCCCAAAGACGCCACTGATAGGTCAATCATTGCTCGAGAAGCAATAGCACGAATGAGCAAAAGTAATCCTGAAACTCTGATGCATCCCTCCAATTCTCAACGAATACGTCCAGTTAATCTTGAAGATGATTTACATCTTCTCAAAGATAGAGACTGGGTATTAGAAGTTGTAGTAGAACGTCTTGATATCAAACATAGCATCTATTCCAATATTGAGCAACATCTTTCTAAAAATGCAATTTTGTCTTCAAACACATCAACAATTCCAAGGTCATCTCTTGTCAAAGGCATGAGTCCATCCTTAGCTTCAAGATTCTTAATTACACACTTTTTCAATCCACCGCGCTATCTTCCTCTGCTAGAATTAATTGTCGGAGAGGAAATAGAAGAGGATATTTTCCACAGAATGAGTATCTTCGCCTCCGAGAGACTCGGAAAGAAAGTAATTCTTTGCAATGACACTCCTGGATTCATAGGTAATCGTCTTGGAATATACTTCGTACAACGTTCTATTGCTGCCACATTAGATTATGGTTTCACCGTGGAACAGGCAGATGCTATGCTTGGTCGCCCGATTGGGCTGCCAAAGACAGGAGTTTTTGCATTGATGGACTTGGTTGGAATCGATATTATTCCTGCCGTTATTCAGAGCATGGTGGACAATTTACCGGCTGATGATCCACTGCATATCATAGCAGGAAAGGGAGAGGAGATTATCAGCGATATGATCGCCAAAGGATACACAGGTCGTAAGGGTAAAGGTGGGTTTTTCAGACTTAATACAGAAGATGGTAAGCGAACCAAAGAAGCAAGAAGCCTCATTGATGGTTCATATCAAACCGCTACACGCAATGCTGCTTTCACCTCTGCTAAAGTAGGCCGCCAAGGACTCAAACGCCTCATGACTCACCCAGACAAGGGTGCTGCTTTTGTCAAAGAAATATTACTTGATA
>JAPKFC010000040.1 GCA_028821785.1 Candidatus Poseidoniaceae archaeon
GGTTGCTTGGAAGCAATGTGGCTCTTGGAGAACGCGTATCGTTTCTTGGAGCAGGCTTGTACCGCAATTACATCCCGGCTGCAGTTTTTGCAATGATCTCAAGAGGAGAATTTTTGACCGCATACACTCCATATCAACCTGAAGTAAGTCAAGGGATGCTACAAGCGATGTGGGAGTTCCAAACTCTATTATCAGAATTATTAGGCTTGCCGATTGCCAACTTATCATTATATGATGGTTCATCAGCCAGTGCGGAGGCATTAACTTGTTCAGTGCGAGTACATAATCGCAAAGCAACACAGAAAAATATAGTCTATGTTTCACAATTAACTTCACCCGATAAAATATCGGTAATGCAAAATTATTGCCAAGGGGCAGGAATCGAGATCAGAATGTTGAAACATAACTCTGATGGAACAATTGACTTAGAATCGGCCAAAGAAGCAGCAGGAAGTTGTGGTGTATATGTTGAGCAACCGAATCCGCTCGGTTTACTAGATGGTGGAATTACTCAACTAAAAGAGATAATTGGCGACAATACGGCACTAATTGTAGGCGTACAACCAGTCTCACTCGGTGTTGTTGAGGCCCCGGGAATATATGGAGCAGACATAGTTGTGGGTGAGGGTCAACCTCTCGGTTCTCCAATTACTGGTGGTGGCCCGTTGTACGGAATTTTTGCTTGTGCTAAACCATATCTTCGCCTGATGCCGGGACGAATTGTTGGTCGCTCAATAGATGTTGATGGCCAAGTCGCATATTGTTTGACTTTGTCCACCCGTGAGCAGCATATTAGGAGGCACCGTGCTACCTCAAACATTTGTACCAATGAAACGCTTATCGCTTTGATGGGTGCAATGCATATGGCATTATTAGGTCCTGAAGGACTTAACAAATTAGCGGTTAGAAATATGACTGCCTGCTTATTGGCCAAACAAAAGTTGAGCGAGATACAAACAATTGCAATACCTCACCAATTCGGACATCATTTCAATGAATTTGTTATTGAATTACCAGGTAAGGCAAGAGATTGTTTGGATTATTTGGACAGCAATGGCATCATTGGTGGATTCGACTTGAATGCATGGTATCCTAATCGAATGAATTGGTTACTGATAACTGTGACAGACCAAACTAAAGCGGAAGAAATTGAATTACTCGCAGCTCATTTAGCACTGTGGACTTCTAAGGCGGTGATGTCTTGAGCAATTTATTTGACCATAAAGGTGCAGTAGGTAAAGGGTATTCCCAACCACAACCTCTTCTCGCAGCACATATGATCGCACTTCCTGAAAGTTTGACAAGAAAGAACCCTGCCCGCTGGCCTAGATTAAGCGAACCTGAAATGGTCCGCCATTATACATGGCTATCAAAGAGAAATTTTGGAATCGATACAGGGTTTTATCCACTTGGCTCTTGCACAATGAAACATAACCCAAGAATCAATGAAGTCATTGCCCAATTACCTGGAATTGCAGATGTACACCCGCATCAACCTGAACATCATATCCAAGGTTTACTATCAATTTTCCATGAAATGCAAGAGATGCTAGAAATTTGTTCCGGTATGGACCAAGTAACTTTGCAGCCTGTTGCTGGAGCCCAAGGCGAATTTACTGCAGTTCGATGCATACAAGAATATTTTAGAAGCCGGGGTGAAACTCAGAGAACCAAAGTGATAGTACCGGATTCAGCACATGGTACTAATCCAGCTAGTGCAGCAATGGCCGGTTTTGAGATCGTAGAGATTCCAAGTAGAGATGATGGCAGAATCGACTTAGACGCAATCAGAGCAGTTGTTGATGATGAAACCGCAGTGATGATGATTACCAATCCCAATACGCTTGGATTATTTGAGCCGGAAATCGCTCAGGCGGCAGAAATCGTTCATGCTGCTGGTGGACAAATGTACTATGATGGTGCAAACTTCAATGCCATTCTTGGATTAACCTCGCCAGGATTGATGGGTTTTGATGCGGTTCACTATAATTTGCACAAAACATTCTCACAACCTCATGGCGGCGGCGGTCCAGGCTCAGGTCCTATTGGAGTGAAGAATCATCTTGCAGAATTCCTACCAGGTCCTATTGTCAAGAAGAGACCGATTAAGGCTGGTGAAGAAGCACATGCTATTGAGGATTTATGGTTTGGTTGGTATCAGCCAGAAAGAAGCATCGGCAAAGTACAACAGTGGCATGGTAATGCAGGAGCGGTAGTAAGAAGTTGGGCATTCTATCGCCGTTTCGGAAAAGAACTACGCACAATGTCACAGCATGCAGTACTCAATGCAAACTATCTACGACACGCCATCTTTAGAGAAGCGAAAAAGGCTGGAGTTGACGATATGTTTTGCGATGGAGCACCTACAACTGTAGCCAAGCATGAATTCACATTATCACTGCAACCAGCAAAAGAAAAGTATGGTATTTCTGCGATGGATGTGGCTAAGGGGTTACTTGACAAAGGTTACATGGCTCCAACAGTCTATTTCCCGTTAGTAGTCCCTGAATGCATGATGATAGAGCCTACAGAAACTGAATCAAAAGAAGTTCTTGATGATTTTGCTAAGCATTTTGTTGAGGTTTTACAAATTGATGCTGAGACATTGCATGCTGCTCCTACAACAACTCCAGTTCGTAGAGTCGACGAAGTATATGCTGCAAGAAACTTATGCCTACGTCATCCTTTCGAGGAAGATGAGCAGTAATTGATTATGCACAATTTGATAAAGTGTTTGCATTGAACTAGTATCATGACCCATGAGGAGTTAACCCAAATGGGATGGCACAGAAAAGACATTGAACCAGGGCTTGGACCGATTGCATTCCTTTATTCATGGTCACTAATTCCTATAGCAATTAGCGTACTAATGATCATGTTTGACAAGTATACCGAATATCTATTCTATGCGTGTTTAAGTGCGCTAGCATTACAATCGGTTTCTTTGTATCTAACTATCTCAAAGAGAAAAATCTCCTTGCATTATGGTCCCATCAAGAATAGACTCATTATCACAAGTCTAATTTTATCTGTTTTCATGTTGAGCCAATTTACTAATATCGCATATTCGTCATCGATACAGGTTATAGTGGCTATACTCTTTTCCTACTATATTCTAAATACTCTTCAAATACTTACAAATAATATTGGCTCAACTTATGAACGGCCGTGGAACGGTGAAGATAAATTGTCAAAACAGGAACTTTCTAATTGGAATGTTCATTCATATCTATTCGGTCAAAAACTATTGGCCAATAGGAACGTTCCAGAAATAGATGGAATCGCGTGGATTTCAGGTGAAGTGGATGATGAAAAACCAAAGTTAATTGTGGATATTTTTGGCCACAAACCCAAAGACGAATTTGACTTTTCATTATTACAAATTGATTTGAAAAGTGTTGAATAATTCACTTATCAAAGTTGTTTGTGCAAATATTTCTAAGAGACATCTTGAAGAACCACCCGCGATGGCACATGTAACATGGATGTTACGATACTCTTAGGCTCATCCTCCGATATGCCAATTGCGGAGAAGTGTACAAAGATTCTAGATCATTTTGGAGTTACATACCAATTAAGAGTTGCAAGTGCTCATCGCTCACCTCAATTTGTTGAAGAAATTGTGAGAACTGCGGAAGCGAATGGATGTACAGTTTTCGTTGCTATGGCTGGATTAGCAGCGGCTTTGCCGGGTGCGGTTGCAGCGATTACAACCAAGCCCGTAATCGGTGTTCCAGTTGGAGGTAAAGTCCCCCTCGATTCTCTATTATCTATTGCACAACTTCCACCGGGAGTTCCTGCTGCTACAGTCGGCGTTGACCGCGGCGATAACGCTGGATATTTAGCGACACAGATACTTGCACTTGGAAATCCTGTTTATGCTGCAGCATTGAAGCAGAATAAATTGGATCAAGTCGAGAAAGTAAAGGCACAAGACCGTGATATTAACGGCGGTGCGTGAGCATGTTTGACGCGCTTGATTTCATAGAGCAATCTAAGAAAGAATTAATCGAAAATATAGATGATATTGCAATCATCGCTTGCTCTGGTGGAGTAGATTCAACCGTCGCTGCAGTAATTGCAGCACAAGCGGTTGGAGGATTACTTCACTGCGTATATGTTGATACAGGTTTTATGCGTAAGAATGAAACTGAGGAAATTGAAAAACTTCTTGCTGAACAAGACATCAATCTAGTTACTGTTAAAGCTGCAGATAGATATTTTGAGGCTCTAGAAGGAATAACTGAGCCTGAGCAAAAGCGCAAGGTTATCGGTGAATTATTCATTAGAATCTTTGAAGATGAGCAAAAGAAGTGTGGAGCAAAATATCTTGTCCAAGGAACAATTGCTCCTGACTGGATAGAATCTGGTGGCGGTGTCCGTGATACGATCAAATCTCATCATAACGTAGGTGGATTGCCAGAGGACATGACTTTGATTGTTGTTGAGCCTCTACGTGACTTATACAAAGACGAAGTAAGAGAGTTAGCACGTGCTTTAGAAATCAATGTCGCTGAACGGCAACCTTTCCCTGGTCCTGGCCTCGCTGTTAGAACTCTAGGTGATTTAACTCCAGAAAGAGTTGAAGTGGTTCGAGAATCTTGTGCAATCGTTGAAGAAGAGTTTGAAAATGCGGCTGCTGAAGGATTGATGGAAATACCATGGCAATATTTCGCTGCATTACTTCCAGTACGCAGTGTCGGAGTTCATGGCGATGTTAGAGCATATGGAGAAACTATTGTTGTACGTGCAGTTCAATCAATGGATGGAATGTCGGCAAAATATTCCGAGATTCCGTATTCGGTATTGCAGAAGATTAGTACTAGAATTACAAATAAACTCAAAGGTGCAGTTAACAGGGTTGTTTACGATATTACTCACAAACCTCCAGGCACTATTGAATGGGAATGAAACACTTTCATTGATTCCGGCGGAATTATTTACTCTGGAAAAGGCCAAAGTTTACCAAAAAAACTCAAGCATAACATGCTTGCAGTATGGCGTTTTTTGTGTGGCGCCGATTGAGGGGTTCGAACCCTCGACCTTGGGATTAACAGTCCCACGCTCCACCAGCTAAGCTAAATCGGCAGGTCGCCGAATGACCACTCCTTTATGACGACTTCTATTTGCCACTCGGCTCTTCAACAACTGTAATCAGTCGAGGTTGCGGCACAATTTCTTGCTGTGAAATCGTGATTGAACGATTAAGAAGAGAAA
Organism: Candidatus Poseidoniaceae archaeon; assembly: GCA_028821785.1. Lineage (GTDB taxonomy): Archaea > Thermoplasmatota > Poseidoniia > Poseidoniales > Poseidoniaceae > MGIIa-L1. Next base: position 5,218 of record JAPKFC010000040.1, read on the forward strand.
TTTCTTCATCTGTGGGCTCAGTTGTATAATAAAATTCCATCCAACACTGGCCGCTATCTATCTTATCTCCGATGTTTTTTGTGATGATAAATCCAACTTCTGGAATTATTATATCTTCAATATCAAACCTTCCAGCACCATGTTTTCTTGCAATCTCTGCAAGGTTTAATGAATTGATTGAACTAACATAGCCTGTTTTAGTTGAAATTATTTCAATTTTGGTATTGGACATAGGTAATACATTGCGTGGATTTTGGCATAACATGCTGGCAATCTCAATACTAACTCCTTGGCAAATACACATTTGCTCAAACTTGTTTAATGCACTTCCATCATCCAAAACCTGCGAAACCATTGCATCACCTTCAGCAGTAGTTTCGACGATATTTGAAAGCAATAGTAATGCAGATGCTTGCATTATTACCAAGTTTCTTGTGTCTTGGTGACCTTTACCTTGGAGAACTTCAATACTTTCAATCACTTCAAGTGAATTTCCTATGTGACTACCAATTGGATTATCCATTGAAGTGATCTGTGCCTGGCATTTAATCCCCAATCCACTTGCAACAGCGACCATCGACTGGGCTAATTGAATAGCATCTTGCTCCGTTTTCATGAAAGCAGCACTACCGCATTTGACATCTAATACCAGTGAATGTAAACCTTCAGCCGCCTTTTTAGAGATAATAGAGGCTGTGATTAGTGGAATGCTATCGATGGTTTGTGTAACATCCCTAATCGCATATAGCAATCCATCTGCAGGTGCAATAGCATCGTTTTGCGCAGCGATACAGCAACCGATTTGTTGTACAGAATCCTGCATTTGCTGCGGTGTCAGGTTACAGTTGAACCCTGGAATGGATTCTAACTTGTCTATCGTGCCTCCTGTATGGCCTAAACCTCTCCCAGCAAGCATTGGAACCTTGAGGCCACATGCGGCTAATGCAGGCGCAAGCATTAGTGACATTTTATCGCCAACACCACCAGTGCTGTGTTTGTCCACCACAAGATGAGGTTCTTCTTCCCAAGTTAGTATGGAACCGGAATTCATCATCTCATTGGTTAAAGTAATCGTGTCTTGAGCAGATATCCCATGCTTATGTACTGCTTTAAGCCAAGATTCGGCAGCAGAAATTTCAACATCTCTTGAGGCAACAGCCGCGATGAATTTACTGAGTAGAATCTCATTCATTGGCTCAGAATTTATTACTGCCTCACACAGTATTGAGACTTCTTTAGACTTCACAACAATCGCCTATTTATTCTTTGATTAGACCAATTTCAACCAATCTTTTGTGAAGATAATCTCCAGCCTTAATCGAAGGATATAACGCCTTTCCACCAGTCTTTGCAATAAATTCTGCTTGTGGCGTCAAATCTATTTCGTTACGTGGATGCACGAATAATGGCATTGAAAATCGTCTTACTGAATTACTTGTAGGATTTACCACCCTATGTGTTGTTGATTTAAACAATCCATTTGTTAGGTTTTGCAACATATCACCGCTATCGACGATGATGTATTCAGCATTTCCTTCAACTTTAATCCAAGTTCCATCATGATCCATTACCTCTAATCCATCAGCGGTAGCAGTAACCAATAATGTGATGAAATTAATATCTTCATGGGCTGCTGAACGAACTGCGCCTATAGGTGCATTATCTCCCAATGGTGGATAGTGAATTACTCGCATAATCGTGTTACCTTCTTCGGCCATATCTCCGAGCCAATTTGCATCTTTTCCTAGATAGAAACTACAGGATTGCAGTATTGATCTAGATAGTAGTTCCATTTGCAAAAACAAACCATCAACAGCAGCTTCAAATTGTGGAATCTCTTCACTTGGCCAAACGTTTTGAGGATATGTAGGTGCAGGTTTACCTTCTATGTGGCTTCTGCCATTTTGCCAGAACTCTTTCAAATCCGGTGCAAGGTTTCCTTTAGCATTCTCAATTCCAAAAGCGGTATAACCTCGCTGATGAGCGATATCTGGAAGCAAATATTTCATTTTTGAATCTTCTTCAAGGGCAAAAAAACTCCCAGCCTGTTGATAACATTGCTCGATCAGTGAAAGTGCGATACCATGATTCTTCAACGCAAAGAATCCAATATCCTGTAATGCAACCCCGCAGTCTTCAACGAATTGCTGTTTTCGAATATCGTCTCCACCAATGAAATCGCTAAAATCAAGGATGGTGAGTTGTCTTGACATGTCTATCAATCTCATCCTTGCCGGCGATGCCCTATCAATTATGGGGTTGCTATCAATTTCGTGAACGCAATTTCATAAGTAGTCTTAACACTTCAATGTAAATCCAAATTAATGTAATTAGCATACCAAAAGCACCCCACCATTCTCCAACCTTCGGAGTTTGATTTTGTACGCTTCGTTCAATGAATCCAAAATCCATGATAAGATTTAGTGCAGCTACTACCAATATGAAAACAGTCAATCCAATGCCCATTAGACTCGATGAATGTAATAGTGGCATTTCGTACGGAGTCGCGAAACTAATCACAAATGATATCACGTACAATAGCATGATACTGGCGGTTAAACTGGATACAACTTTGTTGAATGTAGGTGTGGCTCTGAGAACTCTAATTGTATATAAAAAATACATTGAAACAAAAATTGCTAACGTACCAATAATTGCCTGTATTACAATTCCAGGAAAGAAATATTCCATTACAGTTGACATTGCGCCGATAAAGACTCCCTCAACTATAGCATATGTTATCATCAATGGTGCAGGATTTTTCGGGCGAGTCATATATATGACTAAAACGAGAATAAACCCGCATATCACGCCACCCATTGCCAGTGCAGATAATAATTCAATGTTACCATTTGCTAAAGCAGTTAGAGAATAAGCAGAAGTAATCAAAGCGGAAATCACAGTAAAACCAAGAAGGATTCCAATTTTTTGCATTGCACCTTCGTATGTCATTACGTTATTACCAGAAATATTTGAAAAGAATTTGTCACTCATTACCGGATTGGAATTGCTGTTATATCTCATAGCACTCACCAATTGTCAATAGATGCACCTTTGTTAATGTTAGGATTGATTATTGTGTTGTGAAATCTGTTGTTGGTAATATTCATCAAGTTGCTCAATGGACCAACCTTGGTCTAAATATGAACGAATCATAGTTTCGTCCCATCCAGGGAAACGTTGCAAATCAGCTTGCGTTATTGCGGGAATCTCGGGTTGCGGATTTGATCCATCGAGAACAGGCATTGCCCAGTCGGATGTTTGAATCGGTTCAGAAATTTCAGCACTATCAATTGAATTGAGTGTAACTAAATCCTTCCGTTGCTCAGCATTTTTATTTATGCGATTTAAGATTAAGAATGCTCCAACTAATAACAGCCCTGCAGAAATCATCAGATACATCATTAAATCTGCACCTAAGTTTTCACTCTCTTGGTCCGATGGAGTTGCCAAAGATGCTCGTTGCTCTGCTGAACAGCCAGATAAATCCCTTGATACGCCAGATGGAGTATCTGGACAGAGATCATCATCATCTAGAATTCCATCATCATCAGAATCAGTAATACTAGTATCGTTTTGATTATTTGTTTCATTATCAGTAGGTTCATTAACAATAATTCCTCCTAAATCACACCCCATGCTCTCAGATTCATTGACTCCATCACCATCTGCATCGGCTAGGTTAATTGCATCGTAAGGAGATACATCTTCGATTTCCGAATCCATTGCAGTTGAATGAGCCCATGCAACTTCAACATCATCTTCAATACAATCTCCATCAGTATCAACTGACATTGGATTTCCACCATATAATAATTCAACAGAATTCTGCAATCCATCGCCATCGGAATCTACTAAACCTTCATTCATGTTTTGTGAAACAATAAATCTTTGAGTACGGTGTAGTGAATATTGAACTTCCCAATAATCAGGTAGTCCATCTAAATCAGAATCAGTATCATTGTCAACTCTATTCCAATCTTGATACCATGACTCAATGTAAGGTTCTGCAACTTCTTGGCTATGTATCAATACACCCATCTCTCTATTACGTGTCAAAGCAGATGAACCCCAGTTTATTGAGGAGACTAATACAGATTGCTGGTCGATTATTACACCCTTGTTGTGCAATTTACTGACGGTTCCACTGTTTGCCATTATTATGGCTGAGACATCATATCCATCACTACCATTCCATTGCTCGTTGAATGTATCTACTGCATTTTGAATATCTTCATCCAAATATGCTCCATTAATTATCAATCGTATTGCTACACCTCTCTCAGCAGCAGAACGCAATGCGGAAGTTACAGGGTTTTCTCCCCATCCATAGTTCCAATCCAAATCAAGATATTGGAGTGATAATAGAATCTCACTTTGTGATGAATCGATCATAGAAACCAAACCGCTGATACAGTTGTCTGGGCAGGTGATTAGTTGGCCACTAAAATTGCCCGAAATCTCTGTAGCAGATGTTCCGTTGTATGCGGTTTGACTCGGTAAATTCCATTCAGAAGGCATATCGGAAGCAGTTGCTTGTCGGATATGCTGCCGTGAAACATCCTCATCGTATTGCATTTGAGATAGAACTTCACTAGCAAATTCAGTATGATCTACAATCACACCCCAGTCACGATTACCCCATGTATCTGGTAGTGGCATTGATGATGGTTTCCAATTGCCAGAGCCCATCCAAACACTCTGTCCATCGCGAACAGCAACCTTGCTGTGAATGAATAAATACGGATCGCTATTCTCGGCTGAGAACCAAAGTACATTTGCACCTGCATTAACTAATTCAGCAGCAAGGCCATATTGCATTTCCATATCATAAAGGGACCAGAAATAATTGTCACCCGCATCTAGAACAATCGTCACTTCAACGCCAGAATTCTGAGCATCTAATAGGGCGTTGAACAAATTCATTTGTTGTAGTTGGTAAACATGGAGGTGGAGTGAAGTTTGTGCTTGATTTACCCATTCTACCAAATCCACTAGTCCATCTTGTGGGGCTATCAGTGGAGTGACATTCATTTGTCCTGAGAAGCTAGTTGTAGAACAGAATGTGCTACCGCCAAGTCTTCCCCAACGTTGGTGCCAATCAGAAACAGAATCAGTATCTTGCATCTGGCCACAACCATCTCCTCGATGATATATTAGATGGTCAATACCAGTAAAGGGTTCGACTAAACTAATTCCTGACCATCCTTCAACATCTACTGGGCCATTACCATAAACGATAGTATCGGCAATTATCCCATTCGGGTTAATTAGTTGTAAAGCAGCACCAGAATCTGACAAATATACAGTGCCATTTAGAACAGTATCCATCTCTACAATAACTCCATCTTCATAATCTGATAATGAATTAGCATCCCCTGTTAGAATTGTAGCTGAATTGGCAGGGATGCTGAAGGCGGTAAATGCGGCTTCAAATACAGAGTTGGAAGAAGAGGTATGGCGCAAAGTCCATCCATTCAATGTGGCGATTTCATCTCCAATGTTAGAGATTTCAACAAATTCGTTACTGGATGCAAATTCTGCTGATCCATCGCTCATAAAGCGTGTGAATTTGATGTCTCCAACATTGGCATTTTGGCTTGGGTCGGGCTCATCTTCACCAGGAGTCGGCCACATTGTGTGTACCCAAGGGTCGTTGGCATTCTCACCTGGCATTAGAGTTTGACAATCTGTAACGATGCTCCAAGTGGCAGAATCAATTACTTTACCATCAGGTGTTGAAAGAGAAACAGTATCTCCTAATCCAGTGACTATCCAGTTGTCCAGTAAAATAACAGCTCTTTCCTGAGGCAGTAAGAGATTAATTTCTGGATTGATTCCATTGATCCATATGTTATCTTCACGAATGAATACACGGTCTTCTCCTATTGTATCAAATCTCCATCGGCTCAAATTGATAGTTTCAACTCCAATATTTTGCAATTCAATCCAGTCATCAGCAGGAGATACAGAACCATCATTGCAGTATGGTAAAATTTCAGTCATTTGTAACTCTTCAGAACCAATATATTCAGGCCATAGTGGGTTGAGTTGGCCAGGTGTTGGCCAAGCAGATTGAACCCAGTCGGTGCCAGTGGATGCATTGGTTCCAAGTATTCCAGCACCAGCATGCATAGAGGTAGGTTCGATTAACGATTCACCTTCTACAGTATTATCCCAAGCAACACTATGGATATCAATTCCATTGCCATTGGTTAAACTAATCATATCAGCACTGGTGTGTCTTAGATAGAAACTACTTGTCCCATTTAGTACGACTAAAACTGATTCATCTGGTGCAATATCAGAAGTTGTCTTGAATGGCATATTATATTCGTGAAGTGATAACGAACGACTTTGATCAGCAGTTAACTTCCAACCAGCCAATGAGATTGTTGATGTTCCACGGTTGTGCAATTCCACCCATTCACCGAGTGGCCAATTTTGGCTATCAGAACCAATTGCATCAGGATATATTTCGCTGATTACTATGTCACCAGTTGCTGTAGTAGTGCCAGCCTCTGGCTGACCAGGAGTAGGATAAGGTGTTGGAGACCAAGGGTCATACTGATTTGTTGAACGTGTCAAAGAAACATCTTCACCATAATCGGTGGCATACCAAGCCATATCAACATTAATTTTACCAGGATCAACTAAAATCAGATGATTGTGGTTATCCCATAGTCGTGTATCAGAACTGAACTGGATTAATCTTCTTCCATCTGCATCTATCATAGTAGAACCTTGACTTTGATTGGTGACTATTGATGCAGGGTCGAGAAAAGTCTCATTACCCATTCCATCAATAATACTCCAGCCCATCAAATCTATTGCTACTGAACCGGTGTTATGTAATTCGATCCATTCACCGTCTGGGAAAACCATTCCGTCGCTAGTGGCATTAGGCAATACTTCACTAAATTGAATGTCTGATTGTTGTGCAGGCATTTGATTAATTCTTCCAGGATTGGATGCAGCAGGTGTAGGGTATGCGGAGTAGACCCAATGTCCACCGACAGAAGAATCGACCATAGAAAAGCCAGGTTCAGATTCTGACCAACTCATTTGTTGCGCATCAGTACCATTTGGCCAATGCAAGGTTAGAGTATCACCGCCATTATTGAGGACTCCATAAAATGAGGAACCATTGATTGCGATTATTCTATTCTCGCCTGCCAAGATATCATAAGATGATGTGGTAGCATTTGCTCCAACCAAATGTGTTTCATTAAAGCGCAATTCATTTCCTGCAGCATCAGTGATCGACCATCCAGTAAGGTCCATTGTAGAAGTTCCAGTATTGGAAATCTCAATCCATTCACCGCCAGGCCATGTGGAATTGTCAAAACTTGGCCATGGGTCTGGAAGTACTTCGGAGATGACTAAGTCACTAGGAATCAATCCGCTAACTCCACCCCCATTTGCCTGTCCTGGAGTTGGATTTGATTCATCTATCCAGTCATATGCTGCGTTTGCAGGGTCAGCAATTTTACTACTCCCTCCGTTTGAACCATTCCAACTGGCTTGGTCTACTCTAGTTCCTAATGAATCAAAGAGGTCCAGTGCATCAGCAGTATTTGAGAGATAGAATTGTGAGGTTGGAGTACCATTTCTTGCAATTAACATATAATCTCCCGCAGTAATGGTCCAAGATGAAGAGTTTTGAGAATCATATCCAACAATTGTCGCTGAATCTAGGGCAAGAGTTTTGGAGGCCTTATTGCTTAAGACCCAATTTAGAATACTGATATCGGTTGTACCAGTATTGTGTAATTCAACCCATTCGCCACCTGGCCATGTTGCGTTATCATATCCATTTGGATCGGGCATTGTTTCCGATAGGCAGATGTCTCCACTACAAGCCATTGCTCGGCCGCTAGATGCTGCGCTAACATCAATAAATTGCGACATTGGCATCAAAAGTAAAAGTGCGACAAGAAAAATTGAGCGTCCATGCATGGTATCACCGATAAATTGCCACTTGGGTCTAGGCCTTCATGGTTACCCTCACAAATCAATAGGATTGATTGGGTATTGTTTGTAAATAGGAGCTCAAAGGTAACCTGCGTTATCGACCAAGTTTTGGAATAATAGATAGGTAATTGGCACCAAAATTACACCCATTGCGTGACTGCGACGGATGCCTAGCCGTGGAGGTAAGAGTCCCAGCATGGTTCCCACGATTAGGACTGCCAATCCGATGAAACCCGTACTGACGAAAACCAGAGCAGCGACGAAAATGATGACTCCCATAATCATCTGCTGCAATGGAATTGCAGCGTGAAGTCGCAACATACCCTTTCCGACATATCGCATAATTGGCATAGCCATGAGACCAGCAGCAAGTGTGATGCCCAACAAGCGAATGAAATCCGCAGTTGGCTCAAGACTACTCCATGTGTCAACAGGGTACATCGCTTTGAGTGCTAAGGTTGCACCAGATCGTGAACGACCAATGATGTAGAGGAATCCAAGGACACACACTGTAACAGCGGTATTCACTGCTGAAAGGATTGCAATAATTTCCAAATCCTGCTTGGTTTGGGGGCCTTCGACACCCTCCTCTGCTTCGGCTTTTGCAATTTCGAGTAGTTCATCATCGGTTAACTCGGTTAGTCGACGGGTCTCCCAATCCATTCCAAAACCTTGTTTCCCTTGTACTTTAGCCGCTACGTTTCGTCCACCCATGACCAGAACAGTTGCTTGAGATGCAGTCATTCCAGGAAGAACTCCCATCGATGCACCTGCAACTCCTGACCAGAAGCATGGAATCAATAAGGGTCTAATCGGTGGTAATTCCCAGTTCTCTTTCTGTGGTGGTAGATGAGAAGTTGTTGCGTAAATATCAAGGAGATTGGCTACACCAAACAATCCGGCTAAACTCGGGAGTAAAAGACTCGCTCCTGGCATGTCGAGTGGTGAGCGTGCTGGTAGTGAACTCGGACCAAGGATGGTCCAGCCAAACAGTCCAGTGAGCAAGAAAAAGGCTGTTGCGGAAAAGAATCCGGCTAAGCGAGAATCGGTGCCGAGTTTTCCAAAGGTGACGTTTTGCAACCATTTTGGCCAATCAAGACGTGTAGTTTCAGTCGCTAACAATAATGCTGAGATGATAAATAAAAGGAATGGTAACAGGTCTCTTAACTGTGAATACCAACCTAATTCGGGACCAAAGGCAATACGTGCCAAGATAATCAACGGGAGTGAAAGGAACAAACCGAGTTGTGATCCTCGGGCAGACCAAGCTACTCCACGGGCGGCATTTCCTGAGAGTAACATTCTGTGACCTGGTAACAGTGACAGCGCCTGATCGGCATCCGGCGCCCCCATTAACGCCGAAGGTATGTAATTGAGGAATGTGTGTACAGTTCCTGTTGAAACAATGATACCTGCAACTGCTGAAAGAGGAATTCCTAAACTTAACAGTCCAGGTGCCAAAGCAAGTAAAATCAATGCAACATTGTTAACGTGGAAACCAGGAATAATACCGGTAAGGGTGCCCATTGCAACTCCCATAAACAAGGCTGCTAACATCCAGCTCAGTTCATATAAGTAGGCTTCAAGCATGATCTCACCTCAGGAGTTTTCGCTGTTTGGACCAGTTCCATTTTCCATTTCTTCGCGGTCATTTATTCCATCACCATCTGAATCGACGGTGTTTGAATTGAAGCCTGTAGCATCTTCGAAACTATCCGCTAGACGGTCTCCATCTTCATCCAAAGCATCTGCTCCATCAAGAGAAAAGACTAGAGCCAAATCACTTGGATGTTCTATTTGGCGTAGTCTTCCATTCCATGTAAGAGATTGATTTTCATGCAATGAATCGGTTCCGATTGCATTGGCACGAACATTTAGTTTGATGGATTGTTCTGAACCTGGACGTTCGAGGTACCAACCATCGTCATGGAGGGCTGCTTTCCCATCTATTAGCACAAACTGGTTCTTGGAATAGCCCCATTGTGTGGCTCCATCATCCCAAAGTATAGTCGACGCAGGTGGAGGGTTGCCGTTGAGAGTGTATGAGCTTACCATGAGCCGCATACGCATATCTTCATCATCCCAAACAACAGTGACATCTGCTACGATTCCTTGACCCGATTCAATCCATTCTGTACGTGGGCCTGGGAATGTCATAGCAATACTAGTTTGGCCAAAGGTATAGGTCTGAGAGTCCACAAAGTAACCTTCAGTGTCTAGGGGTTCAAATGCATATTTCATGTAGGTATTGATGGTGTAATGGGTATTTGGAGATTGCAGCATCGAAGCAGGGTCTGCTGAAAGCATTGCTTGCATTGATAATGCAGTCATCGGATTAACGAGATTTTGACCCATGCCTTGGTTAGCATCTATACACCATGAATTACTATCATCACTCCACATTAAGCGACCTTGAACTGAACGGATTGAACCGGAGTAATTGTACAGTTCTGCTTCAGCCATGTCTTCGACGGTAGGAATTACACAAATTGCACCACCACTTGGCCCTTCTAATCGCCAAACACCATCTGTAATGATCAGTGTTCCAGACATGTTGACTTTGCTTCCCGATTCATAACTCCAAGTTGCTTCTGCCGACCACTCCAAATAGTTAATTTGTGGTTGGTAACTAGAGTCTAATAAAATATCAGGTCCTTGTATGTGAAATGCCCAACGCAGATCAGTTTCTTGGTAGGCTAACATACCACTGACTTCTATTTTAGAATCAGCTTCAATCCATGCACCGGTCGCCGATTGTATGAGAAGTTTCATTTGATGAGCAGCATTACCTGGATGGTCAGTCAAATAAGCCGAAGTATATACGGCATCAGGACTGATAGATTCACTAATGAATCCTTCTACAGTAACTATTTCTCCAGCATAATCTTCTGGTGCAACCGCAAGGTCAGAAATAGATATACGTTGGAAAGTTGGTAAATCCTTTGTTTCCCAATGAAATGCACCTGAACCAGTTGCTTGCATGTAAAATCGCCCGTTATAGTCGACAACTTCACCCATTGCCGTAACATTGGTGCCTATGGGGGGAATCTCTCCAGTGGAATACCAACGGATTTGAATAACACCAGTATCATCTTCAATCACTAAATCGACACGGTCTTCTCCATTGCCATACCGGTCTTCAATCCAAGAGATTACAGTTCCTTCAACCAAAACAACTTCTTGAGTGTATTCGACTAAATCTTTAATCTCGACGATTTGAGGTTCACGAACCATCGCATACCAATTCAAAGTGGCAACTAAGAACAGGGAAAGCGCAAACATAACCCATAACTTCTGTCCACGAGTTTCAGGATTATCGTCAGTTATTCGAAGCATGATGTCCTTGAGAGGGTCTGCCATAATGGCTTTCAGATGGGCCCGACGCTTAGGTATTGTCCTACCTCATTCTGTTACGATTACAGGAATCGGGAGTGTTTTTTTTGCGTGCGGGGCCTTTTTAATGGAAAACAAGACCGCTTCATGGGGATGGCTATGCGTGACCGTGTGATTCGTGATGAAATACATCGTGACATCCTTGTTCCAGCGCAGCATGCCTCGATAATTGACACCAAAGAATTTCAGAGATTACGCTCAATTCTGCAATTATCAACTTGTGAATATGTATTTCCCGCCGCCACTCACAACCGATTCGCCCATTCTCTAGGTGCTTATTTCTTGGCAAAAGAAGTAACAACTCATCTTAATGAAGTGCATCCGGAGTTGTTGAATGAATCAGATGCAGAGTTAGTTCACTTAGCAGCATTGCTACACGACATTGGTCATCCTCCATATTCTCACTTATTGGAAACTCCAGAAGTATATGCAACGTTCCATTCACATGAACACTGGGGACGGTTATTGCTTGAGAGTGAAAACACCGAAATCGGTATTGCAATCAAGAAAGTATTAGGTGAGCAACGATTATTCCGTTTATTTGCAATAATGGATGGGGAATCTATGCATGAAGGAATTCCGATTCCTCCTTTTTTGAAAGAAATAGTCTCTAGCCAATTAGATGTAGACCGTATGGATTACATGATAAGAGATCAGGCAAATACCGGGGCCCAAATTGGTGGTTTTGATGTTGCAAGGGTTATCAGAGCACTAAGAGTTGGTGAGGATGGACATTTCTTCGTTAAATCGTGGGGGCTGCCAGCAATAGAGGCGTATTTGGTGACGCGGTATCACATGTACCATCAAGTATATTTCCATAAAGTAAACATGTTAACTCAATCATATCTAGTAAATATGTTGTCGCGTGCCCGATTCTTAGCCCAACAAGGAAAATTGGAATTGTCAAAACAATTGGAATTGATGCTTATCGAAGAGGAATTGACAGCAGTTGGATATGCTACTCTGAATGATTCTCATATCAAAATAGTGTTAACGGATTGGGCAGCAAATGAGGATAAAATGCTATCAGAATATGCAACGCGTCTATTGTCGAGAAGAGATTTCCACAAGTCATTAAGGATTGATGGTTTTACAACTGAGATGAGTGATGTAATTATTGATAAGGTCAGAGCGATGGTCCAAGAAGCGGGGTATGACCCTGAGATTGAGGTTATTTGTTCAACAATCTCCAAGGTAGGGTATAAACCATATATCCAAGGCATCTTACTGGAAGATGGTTCTGATGCTGCTGAAAAATCGGCACTTATTCGTTCACTAAGTCAACCGTTTGAGAGGGCATTGATTTTTGTCCCAGAGGCGATAAGAGATGTAGTTGAAGCGAAGGTACGAGAATGGATAAAGCCCTCTCAGACATCACTTTCCAACTACTCAAATTAAACAGATTTGGTTGAGATTTTAGATGGGCCCGAGGGGACTTGAACCCCTGACCACCCGGTTATGAGCCGGGAGCTCCAACCAACTAAGCTACAGGCCCGATAAGTCGTGGGTTGCGGTTGCAATTTTGAACCTTATGCAGAGAACACCTCTCTTTCGCTTGAGTCTATCGGATTATAAGCGCCAAATAAAACCTAAATTTTAATATTTTTATGACCGAAAAACCGGCTTAAAGAATGGCTGAAAGACCTTTTTGGTAAATGCGCAAAACTTAATCAAGAGCACTTTTTCTATTCATCCGCCCCAAATGGTTATGAGTGTGTCTTAGTTGGCCTTCTTTGTTAGGTGTTACTGTGTCTCCACTAAAGCGTTCCATGTTCCTGTTTGCACTCTATATGTGTTCAATTCTTTTAGTCGCAACTCCCGTTGCTGCACAAACACCTACACCTACCGCAGCGATTTCATTAACCTGTGCTCCAAATAACATTGACATTCAAGTAAATCCTGGTGCGATTCCATCTGGATATACTACATGTACTCTTGAAAATCCTACTTCATGGATTGAGAAGGTTGCAATCATGGTTACCAGTGATGGAATGGCAACTGCTTCACCAGGAAATATGTATGTTGGTGGTGGCGCTGAAGTTGATTTCCAAGTTTCTGTACGAGCCGATCCATATATGGATGTTCAAGCTAGACAATTGACTATTTCAGCAACAGTTCAAGAAATCAATGGATTACCTCCTATCAATCAAGCAGATTCGACAAATACTCTAATTGTCAATATTGAACAGTATTCTCTTGTACAAGTTGAGGCAGTAGAGCCTTTCGTTCAATTGATGCCAAAGGTTGACAAGAACTTTGAGTTCAAAGTATACAACCTTGGAAACCAAGTTGATTTCATGAAGGTTGGAATTACTGATGCTTCACGTAAGGCACTTGAAGATGCAGGATTTACTATCAACTTACCAGCGGTTAAGGTACAATTAGAATCCAAGGTCGCTCCACAGAAAGTACGTGTAATGATTCGTACACCTAAGAACCAAGGATGGACTGATGCTTACCATGTACTAGACTTCTATGCAGAGTCCGACTTTGCTTGCCAGAACGGTGGATGTATGCGTGAGTCTCAAATGATCACCATCTATGTACGTGGTGTTTATCTTCCTGGTTTTGAAGTGATACCGGCCCTTTCAATGTTAGTTCTTGCAGCAGCAGTAGTGGGCAGACGACTCAACGAAGATGTTGAAGAAGAAGGAATCACCGAATGGCGCGAATGCGCTCCCGGGCTGTAACGGCATATTCCTTGACCTTGTAAACTAGGCTTGGATTAACCTCTTCCAAGGGTTTGATTGATAACACCCTTGATGTAAAGGCAGTATAAGCGGAGTTGATATGTGTGAGTGGATTATTAGATAAAGCGAATGCGACCAAAGATGATACTGTTCTTGAGGCTGAAGTAATTGAGCCTGCAACTATCGAAGAGGAAGTCAAAGCAGATCCTCCTAAGAGTTCCAATTCTTCAGCAGGTATGCTAGATGAAGGCTCAAACGAAGGTAACCCATTGAGCTTTGCTAATATTTCTACAAATGGAAAAATTGGCTACGGACTAGCATTAGTAGGTTTTATACTAATGTGGCCTAGTTCAGGTTTCAACCTACTTGGACTATCGGTTCTACAAGATCTACTCGGATTCATTCCTTTATGGCTTGTTCAAATATCGCTCTTTGGTGGCTCATTTTATCTAATTTGGGATTCGGTTGATAGGCAAAAGACCATCGTTCTTTCAATCTGTGCTCTTTTGCTAATTGCAACCCCGGTTCTCGCTGGTGTAGCTCTAAGTGGTTCCGCCGCCGGAATTTCAGATCTATCAATAGATGAAAAGAATGACAAATTAACTTTTTTAGTTAGAGGTTCTTTCTTTGTTAGTTCTGTGACAGCATCAATCAGTGCAGATGGTGCTGAAGTTTGGACTGAAAGCGGAGAGATGTCCAATAATCTACACAGATTCGAAGTGAGTCTATCGGATATATTCGTTGCAAATGCCCAAGCTTATGATAGTTCAACTATCACTATTTATGAATTAACAGTTACCACAGATGAAGGAAAATCCAGTACAATTCCAATCACTCCCGATTTGATGAACCGTGAAATGAATGATGCCTCAATCAGATTTTCTACAGTGACTCATAC
>JAPKFC010000079.1 GCA_028821785.1 Candidatus Poseidoniaceae archaeon
CTGGGTCATTTCCAACGATAACTACCGCTAGATGTGGTTGAACATCACAATTAGCAATACGCACTTTTAGCTTCTCTTCTAGATCGGCTGCACAAGCCTTACCATCCAAACGAGTTGCTACCATGGCACTGGCGAGAAGACCTACCGTGATGAGGCTTGCGTAATACCTAACGAATAATTACTCTTCTTCTGTTGACCATAGTTGACGATTACACACCGAGCAGGTGTAGTGGTCTGGCCTAGGCCCATCTATCGATTCTAAATTACCACATGGCCCGCATAATATGGTCGAACTAATCGGTTCATCCATCGTGACATCAACTCGATACATGAATCGCCCTGCATCTGGAAGACGCCCCATCGATGGCTTCCAATTTGCAACCGCTTCAGGACTTAACCCCATTTCGGTAGAAGTGGACATACCGATAATGAAACATAATATTCCGCTTAATCCAACTATTGCACCCATAATGACATCGATTGCTAATGACATCAATGCACCCATCACAATCAAGACAATACTTGAAATCAGGAAATTCTCTCTCCTATTTTTCATTTGACCAACCCAAATGCATTTGCTAATGCTTCTGCAACTTTCTTCATATCTTTAGATGAGAGTGCACATAGTCCAATTCTGACGCCACCAATTAGAGGGACCAGGTAAACATCCATTTCTGCACATGATTCTGCAATCGTTACTGGGTCATCCGTTTCAATCCAAGCAAAGAAGCCATCCATTGTAGGATTTAGCGGGACGTTTAGTAGGTCACATTCTGCTTTGAGGTTCATTCTTCTATCATCTAGGAGTTGTTTCAAGCGGTCTCTCTCTACGCCCCAAGCAGCCCCTCCTTCTTCGGTCGAATGCATATGACTAACACAATATTGTGCAATACGAGGAGCAGCACTCCATGTCTGACGCCCCGTCACACCCATCACAGTGTTCATTCTGTCAATCACATCCTTCTCGGGATGAATACTAACGAGTGCTCCAGTTCTCAAGCCATATATTGTATGAGATTTTGAAAGTGAAATCGCAATACAAATTAGAAGGTTCTCTGGCCAAGGCATTCCTGATTCAACAGCATCTAGAATTGTTTCTGCCCATGCGTGAGGTTCGTCGGCATATAGTGAATAGGCTGAATCAATCAGCATTGTGTGTCCGATTTCTTCATTGTTCAATGCCGATGTTACAAACGAAGACAGACATGCTGCACGACCTTCAGACCCCATTGACAACCCAGTAGGGTTGTGCGCAGGGTCGTTTAACCAAACCATGATTTTATTTTGTTTTGAGCATAACTCTTCAAGACATATTTCAAATTCTTTATCAGCGAAATATGGGTGTAATTCATGACCATTTGGAGGTAATAGTGGCCAGGTGACAAAATTAATTCCATTGTTTTGAAGGAATCCATTGTACGGCCCCCAATGCCTATCGCGTAATAGAGCGGTTTGGCCACGTTCTAGAAAATTATTGGCAGCCAGATAAAGTGCACCACTGCCACCAGGGGTGGCAGTCGAAGCCAAATGGAAACCTGACTCTTCAAATGAGGTTCTTGTTTCACCAAGAGCAAGGGTCTTGGACAAATCTAGGAAGGCAGGAAGTCCCGAAAGTGGAGCATATGCTGAAATCTCTACTTCGGGGGCTGCTCTAACTGCTGCATCAACTGCTTTGTTGATCGCTAAATTCCCGTCATCTTCAAGCAATGCGCCTATGGTTCCGTTAACAGCATCGCGGCCAGCAGACTTCGCATTCTGATATCTTGCCCACCAACTGAAGATGGTGTCGCTGCCTTGCTTCGCAATACCTGCAGCATTCAACATGTGCTCTCCAGCCATAAAGTTCGCACCATGTTAGAGGATATTGTACTGCCGACGCATTCATGAAGCAAATGTGTCTCGGCCGGTATACGCCAACGTAGCATAGCTGGTAGTGCTTCGGATTTGTAATCCGACGGTCGGGGGTTCGAGTCCCTCCGTTGGCTCCAGTATCTAACTCATGTTCTCACTACAGGGGATATATATTTGAGAGCAATATCGTGACGACTGTTTGAGGAGGGGTTGCCAACTGTATTTGACTAAGCGGCATTTGGTATTAGCAATACTATTACCATCCCTAATTCCAATTATGTTTACCGGAGTTAATATCTTTGAAGGCCCAGAATATCCAACTGGTGTTTCGGTAGAACCTCCTGAATCTCACGACAGAATTTCAGATGGCGTGTTACTAATCGTTTTAGATGGCCTGCCGGCATATGTAATGGATAATCCAGAGTTGATGCCAACCTTAGCTAATTGGACTGATTTTGGCGCCAAAGCAAATGTTTCTACCAGTGAAATAACATTGACTGGCCCTTGCACAAAGGAAATGTCTACTGGAATATCTGCATCCCCAATTGATGCAATGAGAAATTGGGAAATTCAGTATGAGGGTAAGGATGATGCTTTTCATTATGCACTTGAAGAAAATATGAGTGTGGCATTCACGGGGTTCTATGTGTGGAGTAATCTATTTACAGATAACAGGTTTAACCATCAAACAATTTATGATTCAGGGTTTAGCGATGTATATGATGCAGATGATAAGATTATTTCAAATGTAAATAAATGGGTGGCCGGACAAACTCATGACCTTATGGTGGCACATTTAGGTGGTACGGATCACGCAGGACATATTTATGGCACAGATAGTGATGAATACAAAGAAAAGATGCTACATCTAGATGATCAACTTAATGAGATTAAGAATTCTTTACCTGAAAATTGGACATTGATGATTACCGCAGACCATGGAATGTCAGAATCTGGAGGGCATGCAATCAGCACAGGAGATACAGCAATGAATGTCAACCTGCTACTATATGGTTCAGGAATTAAATCGGGGGCAACTCAAGATATCGCCCAGAGAGACATTGCGTCTTTACCACTGGTATTACTGGACCTTCCATTCCCAATTTCTGCCGATTCTAGAATCCCCCTTAATCTACTAGATTTGGAGTCCTCAGAAGAAGATGTAATCGAACAATGGAATTGGGATGCTCAGGTTTTAAGGCAACAATGGTTAGAAGAAAATGGCTACCCCTATGCTGAAGTAGATTCAAGTGTGATCGAGTGGGACTCCCTACCATCAGCAACACAATCACCCAATGCATTGGATATAATTTTCTCTCTTGTTCCGCTAATTATTATCTTGTCACTAGCACTCCATGTAAGCAAAGGCAGGACATTCTTCACGCCCAATACAATTCCTGTCGTCGCATTATGTTTGGGTTTCACTGCAATGGTATGGACACATTACATTTGGTTCTATGATTCGGAATTTCCGGTATGGAATGGTACATGGTTGAGGAAAGCGGTTGGTATTCTTTCTGTAATCGGTGTAACAAGCGCCATATTATGGCATATATTTTCGCAAAGAAAAAACGATTCGAATCGATTCAATCTTCCATGGTGGTCCCCTTATTTAGCCATGGGTGCCGTTCTTTGGCAGCCAGATAGTAGACTATCAACAATAATCGCTATTCTAGGAATAATATTGATTATATATTTCTTGAAAAATAAGAAATCTGAAAGTGATAGGCTAAGTCGAATTGTATTCATGACTATCATTTTAATCAGCGCATGGACCATGTACGATTACAGTGTTTCGAAAATATTCGGCATCTCTATTTATCGAGTCACAAATATTGGATTCTTCTATAAATTTTGGCAGCAAGTCATCACTCAATTTATGACTCAAAATTATATTTCTGCGATAATACTTACACTCATTTGTACATTCATTGCAGACCGTATTTACTTCAGAGAGAAAAATTGGAAATGGCTATTACTTGCTAGCCCACTAATCTGTGTGATAGCATTACATTCAATTGGTAATTCTTGGTTGGATAGAATAATCATTTGTGGGCTGATATATTGTTTGACACAAATGGTCCTTAATCGGACTAGTCACCCGAAAAGTATCAAATCACCCTTTAGGGCTAAATGGTCAGAATTATTCGCATTAGGGCTCATAATACCAACTTGGGGATGTTGGCCTGCAATGATCACTTTACTGTTAATTCGGTCAATTCCTATTGTTGTAGATGAACATTTAACATGGCTCAAAGATGAGTTGCCTAATCCATTTTCAGAATCATGTAGACAAGTTGTACTAGCTTTAATTCCGTGGACATTGTTGTGTGTAGTTTGGATAAATTATTCCTTACTGACACCGATGGGATTAATTGAA
>JAPKFC010000041.1 GCA_028821785.1 Candidatus Poseidoniaceae archaeon
TAATGAATCTTTTAAATCAGATAATAGGCTTGATGAAGAGTGCTTTTTGTGCATCTCATCAATTAATAATTTAGTCTTTTCATAATTACGGATGGAATAGAAACAGTTCTTAGGATCTGCCATTACCTTGGTAACTGTTCGTTGGTAAGAGAGTAGTCCAACAATACTGCGAATCCAAGACTTTCCAGCCGCAGTAGCAGCAGAATCAGAATCACTCCCTCCAGTACCCGGCAGAGTCGCACCTACGCCGATTCCAATAGTTTCTTCCGCCATACCAACACCGGTATCTGTTAGAATTGTAATAGTTGAAAACCCTAATAGTACTCCCAATGGTTTTCTTTCTTCCATTACCTCGGAGATTCTATCGTAAAGAATTCTTCTCCTTGAGTGGGATAATAAGAATCGATGCTGAAAAATAACAGCATCGGAAGTAACTGCATAGTTGAAACTCTTCTGATAATAATATGTCAATCCCCAAAACATTGATACAAAAATAATTCCAAAAATAGTATAATCATAAACATCTGGTAAGAATCCACCAATTGGGTCATCCATAAAAATACCAGTTACCCACGCTAGAAGTTTGTCTATTTTGAGAATTATCGGTGCAAATGTAGTAAGTAATAACCAAGTAGTGACCCATCCACTGGATGTAGACATATTCATCATTCGGTTTATCCAGGCAACTGTGAGCATTACGAATACAAATCCGAAGGGAACGGATTTTTCACCCATCGTAATTATTGCAATGACGAATTTTGCCAGTCCACTTGCATCCCCCATAACCGCATCATGGTAGTCAAACAGTAAGTGTACTCCAAGTACTATCAGACCCAAAATATACATGCCAATGAATGCAAAAGCACTCGGCTGTTTTGTCAGTAAGATCTCCTCTCCTTCGATAGTTCTAAATTTGGCAGCCAATTTTTTTTGCTTAATATCAGCACTATTTTCAGCACTTGTTTTTTCATTACTAGCAACTTCTTCATTTAGTTCTTCCACTACTTCTTCTTCAGTCATAGAAACGCCTCTAAATTGTGTTTGGTACTCCGTTAGTCATGAACCTTTTGCCATATTTGTCCGATTTTCAATGAAGTAGGCCCCAAGAATGCTCAGCATTTCCTCTTGCCCACTTGTATTCGGTCTCGGTTCTTGTTCCATTTTCATCTTGAATAATCAATTTATTTAATTTAAGAGGATATTCATTGTAGGTCAAATGTGATTGCATACCCCCTCTAGTTGGCTGGTCAAAAGTCCAATTAGCCCTTTCAATTGCCTCCACTTGTAATTTGATATCTGTTCTACCGTTATACATATGAATCTCAAAAACCGGTAGTGGTGCGCCTGGATAATGGGCATGATCACCTTCTAGATTAGCACCGGCCTTCTTTGTAACAGTGACTTTTGAAAACTTCTCACTACGCTTATTTTTTGCATCATGGAATAGGCCACCTTGACTTAGAGCAATATGTCCAATGTCTCTTTTTTTCCATGGTCTGTTATCTCTAGCACTTACTGTTAATGATGCATGGGGGATGAACCAATCGATATACGAGCCATCATCCAAGTGTAATACTCCCCAATACCATGGGACGGATGGAGCCTGAACGCATACTTTTTGAAAATACGCAGTTCCAGATACCTGTTCATCATCCAATGTTCCAGATACTTTGGTTCCATGTAGTCGGAGAATATCATATCCCATATTGGCAGCATAAGTTGCACTCGCTCTCCTTGCAGTAGACATTGCTTGATTCCATGGAGTTAACTTTAGCTTGAAATCAGTGGGTACATTCTCTCCCCGCATTTCTTTATCGCTTACCAGATTAATCCAAAATTCACTAAGGTCTGATTTCAAACCCATCGACAGATCATCACCTAGTAATGGAATGACAGCCCCACCACCTTGGCCAGTATCTGCATCATCGCTCAATGGCCATTGCGGGTGGGTATCAGGTATTGCAATCATTTTACAAATCCTTTTGATTATGGGCTCATGCATCTGTTTCCCGTCAAACCACCATGCACAAACCATTCCGTCCAGTGCAATCGCTCCATCGTCATCAAAACCTGGTCTGCCCTTTGGAGTCCAAGGGCTTCCATTTACATCGACGATTGCATTGTCCTTTGTAGACCAAAGTACCATCAATTGTTTTCCGCTTGGATTACCTTCATGGTCATCCAGCATCACTAGCCACCACCACCAATCCCAAGTGAGATGTTGCAATGGTGGTCTTTCTTGTAAATTCCACATTCGTGACAAATCGCCACTAAAAGTGGGCATATCTTCGCTCATTCAATTTCCTTCCCTTTGAAAATTGCAGAACCGACTAGCCACAGAACTGCTGCCTGGAATAATAATACAAATGTAGAAACTACAATTGTTGCTATTGGGCTAATTCCTAAACCTGTATCAGATGCAAAGGCACTCAAGGCACCTGCACCCTCAAGTGAATTATCCCAATAGCCACCAGCACCATGTCCACCGCCCCACATTCCCATGTTGATGAATAGGGCCATATTAGGCCAAACAACCAAAGATGCAGCATCAATAATATTTAGAGACCAGCCAATAACAGAAAATCTGAGAATTGATGCAGACGGGGCGCCGAAGGATAGTATCGCCATTCCTAATTCCCAAGCGGCAAATGGGAGAGCGAGTACAATGCCACGTTTCCATAGAGTTCCAAGAGCACAGAATAACATGCCATAAACTAATGTTGCTAACATTGTTGCGAATATTATAGCCATCCACATTCCAAGGTCTGCAAATCTGAAAAAACTATCACCCGGGCCAGCAAAACCAGAAATAATTCCGACTACCAAGCCCATCGCAATGATATATGGCCATACAATCCCCAAATATCCGACAATTCTTCCAAGGAAGATATCACGTCTAGCAATTGGTTTTGCCAACATGAAATGCATAGTTGAATTATCCATTTCTTCGCGAATCAAACCCGTTGCTAAGAATAAAGGTAGGAAAATACCCAGTAAGAATACGAATCCCATTTTACCGATTGCCAACAAGAATGCCCGATGAATAGCCTCTTTGGCATATTTTTCTTCATCGGGGTCTTCATCGACTAATCTATCACTATCAGGTTCGGCCCATACCCCCATCATTTCATTATAATCTAAGATAATATCACATTCAACATTATTCCTATTATTGTCCTTTTGACTCTGAGTTGAATCGGAAAGTCGACAATCTCCGTCATCATCGTAACCTACAGTAGTGTCCCCCCTTGCAGACAAATCCCAATCGAAATCATCTTCGTTGATCCATTTTTCAGGTGGGTCAGGGGCAATCGGAGGCGAGAATGTTCCAGGGTGAGAGTCTGGGTTATCGGGGTCTGTTCCATATATTCGCTCTTGGCCAGTCGGATATCCATCTCCATCCCAATCCATTGAGTCACCATCATTGTCAATAGCTTCAATTTCTTGTTGCATCGAATCAACATAGAATAATACGACAATGAATATTGCAATAAATCCAACACCCAATATTACCCAAGTAGATAGTTTGGTCCGATATTGCCTCATAGTAAATTCTGCAACAGCGCCGAGTTTCCTGTCCAATGCCCTAAAGACATTATCTTTTTTTGGTGGAGACATCATCGGGTCAACCCTCCTGTTAGGTAATTCAATATCGATTCTAAATCATCATCCGGATTATCAATTGAAGAGACTTTGTGCCCATTATCCACAATTAAAGCAGGTAACTCTCTATGAACTTCATTTAGATTATGAGTTTGAATTTGTAGATTATCTCCACTAGGGAAACTGATGCCATAGACAGCATCATTGTTGATAATATCCTTGGCTAATTCCTTTGGATTTTCACAACCAATACTGATGGTATGTGGTATGTTATCCATTTTCTCTCTAATTGCATGAAGATTCCCCAATGCCAGTAAACGCCCATTGTGGAGGATAACTATTTGCTCGGTAATTCGTTCAATTTCATGTAGGATATGGCTACTGACCAAAACGGTACGGCCCATTTTCCCTAACTCTCTAATTACATTCATTATCGTGGTTCGGGCAAGAGGATCACAGCCTTGTAACGGCTCATCTAATACAATTAACTCCGGGTCATTTACTAGTGCATGGGCAATCTTTACCCTCTGCCGCATTCCTTTTGAATAGCGCCCGAGTTGCTTATGCGCAACATCGGTTAACCCGACAAAGTTTAGCACTCTGTCAGCTTCAGATTTCGCTTCTTCTCTGGTTAATCCGTTCAATCTAGCAAACAGTGATACAAATCCATGGGCGGTCATCCAATCGTGCATTTTCTCATGCTCTGGAACGAAACCTACTCTTGCATATGGAGCAGGATTCTTCCATGGATCAGTACCGAATAGTTTCACTTTTCCACTCGAAGGCTTCAACTTGCCCATTAACAGATTGAACAGTGTCGATTTACCTGCACCATTGGTGCCTAATATTCCTGTCACGCCACCAGATAATGCCAGAGTGATTTCAGATAATGCGTGAATTTTCCCATATGTTTTGGAGACATTTTCAAGCAGCACCACTGGAGCGGTGACATTTGGCGCCCATTGCTGAGTTTGCCCTTCTCCGACTTGTTGAAGATCCGGCATCATTCTCTAGTCACCTCCATAGATGAAACGCGACTACTCAAAACATACAGTGCGATTGCATTCATCACAATTAACGATGCTAGTGACCAAGTCCAAGAATACTGGTCATAGGTTGGTTGAGTCTTCACTAATGTTTGGCCAACATGAGCCAAACAATCGTATGGTGATAGAAGATACAGTATCTCTCTATCAAATAAATTCTTTACAATTATTGCTAATGTTTTAGTTCCCAAAATAATGGCTAGTAATCCTATTCCAGGGAAGAATTTACCCTTAGATACACTTGAAAGAGCCAATCCTATGCTGGTATAGGTTATGATTAACAGAATACCACCCATCAAAGCTCCGAGGAAAATTGGAAATGTATCAACAATCCATGCCCAACCTCGACCAAAGACCATTATCTCCGTAAGATAGTACAAAAAGAGAGTGAATATGATAATTATGGCTTGGATAAATGCAACAGAGGCATACTTCATTCCAACATAATCAAAACGATTGATCGGTCTGGAGAAGTAGAGTGCAGAAGTTCCATGAAGACGGTCTTCGGAAATGACTCCGCCGACTAATAGTGCTGCTACTATCGGGTAATACATCACATTGCGTGGGAAAAACCCGAGTACGTGGCCGTAGAGGTTGTCTCTGTTTACACCCCACATTGAATGGAATTCGGAGTCTCCAATTAACGATGAAAGTAAAGTTAGTGCAGCATCCGATAGTGATGCAAAGAATACAAGAACTAAGAAAATTCTTGTTGGAACGCCCCATGGTCGATGACCTTTTTTGAAGATACCAAGAATATGGTGCCGTAGTATTGCCCAATTACGCATCCATCTAGGATTTAATTCTCCTCTCCATGGTTCATAATTTTGTTGAAATATTTCACCCGAGCCAGTTGGGCCAATGGATGCCATTTCAGAAATATCTTCATCCCCTTCACTTGAACCCCAAGCAGTATCCATCCGTGCTTGGCCAGTCACAGGTGTTTCCGCAGTAGCCATCTGTGTCTCGACAGCTTCAACTTGTTGCACTTGTTGTGGAATAGGTAGAATTGGTGCCTGTGGTACACTTACGATTGGCTGTGGTTGAGGGAGAGGTTGTGGTGCAATTGCAATTGGCTGTGGTTGAGGCACAGTTCCTTCATCTTCGCTCATGAAGCACCACCACCCATGTGACCTGGAGCATCTACCTTTCTTGCGTGAATTGGATGGCTGAACAAGTCTTCACTGCTTTTCACATCATAGCCCAAGTTTTCCATTATTACGAGGAATAAGTCTTCGAGTGATGCTTCATACTCATGCATTCTTCTTATTTGAGCGCCTACTTGAGAAGCGCACAACAATATCTCACTGGTCAATTCTTCAGATTCATGAGCGATTCTCATTACTCGCCCCTCACGTCTAACTCGCATTCCCCGTTGAATCATTGCAGCCTCAAGTTTAGATGCACCGCCCCAAACGTGAATTTCTATTTCTCGATCAATCGCTTTCAAGTCTTCAATACGTCCTTGCGCTGCCAGTTTCCCCTTGTGCAATAATACGATATCAGCGCATACTCTTTCGACATCATCCATTAAATGCGATGCCATCAATACTGAACGATCACCTTGTTTGACAGTATTGATTAAGGTATCAATCATAAATTCACGAGCAGTAGAATCTAACCCATTACTAGGTTCGTCAGCAATGATTAATTCAGGGTCATGGATTATTGCACACGCTAATTTAGTTGCTTGTTTCATACCGGTTGAAAATGATTTAATCTCTCTATATCTTTGTTCTCCAAGACCTACGTATTGCAATGATGCATGAGCCCGTTGCAATGCTACAATAGGATTCATTCCAAGTAGTTCACCTGAGTATCTAACTTGATTTATTGCATCCATATCGGGGTTTAATGCATCATATTCGGGCATATATCCAATCCTTGCACGAATAGCAGCACCCTCAGTTCTGATGTCATGTCCGAGAACAGTTCCTTCACCCGAAGTTGCTTGTATCAAGCCCAATATCGTTTTCAAAAAGGTGGATTTACCAGCTCCATTAGGTCCTAGAAGGCCCGTTGCTCCCTTTTTAATGTCCAAATTAAGGTTTTCAAGAGCCATATGAGGGCCATAGAATTTTGATAAATTCTGAGTTTGGATGATGCGCTCCTGTTCCAAACAGTTCCCCTCAATTATGTGAGGGCAAAGACGCCCTTTCAATGCTTGCGCGTTAAGAGCAGTTTATCGTAGCACTGATAGGAACTTTGATTCAATCAGTTTCACGTAATCCGCCACGCGTTTTTATCGCAATTCCTTTCTTGAAAGTTGCAAACTCTTCAGAGTTACAATTTGAAATACCGTGTCCGAGTAATTGGCCCTTTTTATTTACGATAAGACATGTTCTTCCAGGTGTAATCCATGGGTCAGTCGCCAAAACGAATCCATGGAATACATTCCTTCCCTTACGAACGAATGGTTCAGCATCATCGTTCACAACGACCCATGCAGGCCCTTCTCCGATGTAATTCCAAGCCTGTGTAGTCTCAAATTTAGAAGGGCATTCCCGCCTTCTATGGCTGTGTAATTCAACTGCACCATCAACGGTCAATGAGATGCCACCATCAGTTAATCTCGGGCTTACGATATGTTTTCCAGAAGATGACATTGCATTTTTTATTCTACCATGGCGATTGATAACAAAACTAGCATCTTGTATTAATTCTCTAGCAAGTCCATATTCAACATTAAGGAGGACTGTCATTTTGTCACTAACATGCCGGCAACGTACTTTATTGGTAGCAATTATTCTCCCTTCGGAGTCAAGAGGAATTCCACTGGCATCCTCATCGGTGATCGTTTTTATTACCCCGGCTTCAACAAGAGCCTCCATACATCTCGCTTGTATTCCATCTCCTTCCAAATCACAAAGTATAATCCTTCTATCGCCCAATTCAAATCGTTCCAATTCCCTTCTTATCCAAGATAAATCTGGCTTTCTTCGCCAAATCCAATCTGGTCCTGTTACGTGTGAAAATGGATTTAAATCTTCCATACTGTAGGGCAATAATCCAAGAGGTGTCAAAATCATCACTTCCATTCCCTCAGCATGATGGGTTAGTCGAGTCATTAAGTCACTGCATCTTTCTCGCCAAGGACCTGGACGACCATGGAAAATCAGGACATCGCCCGAACCATTTCCTACAGGCTCAGGGGCTCTCCAGCGAGATGCCAATTGCCTTCTTGCTTCAATGATGTGAGGGCGGAAATATGTGTCTTCTCCCCCCCAAGACACACCTCCCTTTTTAGGGGATTCTTGGGAGCCAATTATCCAGTCCCAAGCGTGTTCCCAAGAACCTCTAGTCGAATCTCTATCTCTTGCTGCGGCCCGATCTGAAATTGCTAATTCTTCAAGGTCAATTATTGATAATCCGGCCTTATTTGGATTTGTTATAATCCATAAAAAAGCCTCACGTAATGCTGGATGCTGATGGCTACGTCTTTCAGCGAGCCTCCAAATTGTTCCATCTCTAATCGCTTGCTTGCATCTTGATAATTCTGCGAGTGTGACTTCTAAATTATACCGAGCTAGAACCTTGATCTGTTCAGCAGAATCCAAATCTCTAATCTCTTGTGGAGAACGATATGCAATACAAGGCATAGTGATTGGCCAATCGACGAGATTAGCCAATTTTTCAGTACCCCATGGAGTTAGAAGCCTTCCATCTTTTGCAAATAATGCGTATGCTGCTGAATCAAATAAATCAGCACCTAGTGCGATAGACATTGGGAAGAGCATAGGATGCCCACAACCGAACATGTGAACAGGACGATTTGGTGGCAAATAAGGTAATGTTGAGAGCATGATTTTTGCATAATCTTTGTACATATGTTGCTCCATTACTGGAACGATACCACCGATTGGGTGGATAGAAAAATCATGCTTTGCCATTTTCTGAGCAGATGATTTTCTCAGTTCGTTAAACAAGCCGCCTTGAATTGGCCCATTTATCATTGTAGTTCCTGCGCTTTCAATGCTAATTGACGCCCTTGCATCTGTTTCCAGCACCGCACTCTCGACCTCTTCTTCAGTCATATCAGGTCTGGTGAAAACATCTAGCATTGTAGCAATATCAACACCTATGCTTTTTTGGAATTCAACTATTTCCTCGACTCCAACTTCTACATCTCCATAAATATATGATTGGAAGGTACCTGAATCAGTCATTATTACTCCAGGGAAATCAATCAATGAATGAACACCATCTTTGATTGCTTGTTCTTTCAAATGTTCATGTTTCCAGATGATATATGAATTGGTAATCAGGGCAGAAATACCGTATCTATCCCACATTTCACGAGGTTCTATTGTTCTAATATTTGGATTGATTACGGGTAAAAGGGCTGGAGTTTCTAATATGCCATGGCTGGTATGTAATCGTCCTAAACGGGCCCTTCCATCGCGATTTGTTACTTCAAACAAGCCAACATCTTGTTCTCGGCAAGGCTCAGGATCATCGCGTCCCCCCTCTTGCCAAGCGCTCATAATTTTGGGCGGTGGTCTATCGGTCTTGAAGTCCTCGCTTATACAAAATCAATAAATACCTAATTTACGGGCCAATAAGACTGCCATTTTCTCTTCAATATGGCGTAGATGTCCGGATACTGTGACGCGAGCAATGCCCATAGCATCAGCAACTTCACTAGTTTTGATACGCGAATCTTTTTCGTAGAATCCCATTTCCCAAGCTATGTTGAATACTTCCAATTGCTTATCTGTTAAATCGGTACCATTGAGACCATTTTCCTCAACTGGCATCACAACAGAAATCTTGCAACGAGCATTCCATTTTTTGAAACCATCTACTATTGTGGTGATGCCGTCAGGAGTCCCTCGTAAAATTAGCAGGCTACCAGTGCGGCCAACTTTAGAACCAGAGACAACATATGCATCGGAAACCGCACCTCCAATCTGTATTGTCTCATGACTATTGCGAATAATCACGCAATGAATTTCTTTCCCACCAACAATTTGCATGTGTATATGTTGGTGTAACTTGAGGAAAGGGATTTCATCAATTTCAGATATCTGAACCCCATTTGCCAACTCAATTTCTACCATTTGGTGTAGACATTGATTCTTGTAGTCTCGATACACGACCCCCATAAAGGTCATGTTTGAGATTCTCGTAATCTGTTCCTTGAATTCAGTGTTCATCAGTGTTGCGCCTTCATACTCAACTCGCACTTCGCGCATGGCGATATTATGCACCCTGCATATTTAATTGTTAATGCGTTTTTGAATTCTTCAAATCTTATCGGTTTTCCCGAATAAAATCAAATAAAGGTCACTGAACCATGCGCTAGGATGAATTCTCTTCCTAATTCATCAAAGGTTTCTAACAAATTCGCCGAAAAACGAACACGATGTACTTCAGCATCCGATTCAAGGTCATTCTTGATTCCGTCGAGTGTTGCGGGGGCTGCTCCACAAGAAATACAGGCCCCAGTCAAATCTAAAACTAGATCAATTAAAGGCTTCTCACTGACATCAGTAATCACATCAATTGAACTTACACTAATGCCTCCTCCATGTCCATCAAGTGCGGCTCTAACCTCTCCTAGACGTGACAAAATTGCAGGAACCAATTCATCATCCTCAAGTAGTGTCAATAGTGAAGTATTGCGCAAACGGGATTCTTTAACTGGGTCGGTTGATTCTGCAACTCTTTTTGACGCTTCTTCCCGGAGTGCAATTTTTGCTTCAGCAGCGTACTTTGCTACTAAATCCTCAACGGTCATATCTCTTCGTCAGTCAACTTCCCTTTCAAGCCTCGTATTGTCATTTCAATCAGCAAAATAATACACAATTAGTGGATAATAAGTGAAATATTTAGATGTATTTCGCTACGAGATTGATGTGTTTTTGTTTTTAACTGTGTAGTTCCTGATTACACTTCTTGATAAAGGGGCGACGAGAGGCAAGAACGGTGAGAGTCATGTCTGAAGAGATACTCAAAATTTCAAATATACATGTAAGTGTTGGAGAAACTGAAATCATCAAGGGATTGTCCTTGACAATAAACAAAGGTGAAGTCCATGCAATTATGGGTAGAAATGGTTCAGGAAAGTCAACACTTGCAAATGTTTTGATGGGTCATCCTGCATACCAAATCACCAGTGGCGAAATCACCTATTACAATCAACCATTAGAAGAATTAGAAGTTTACGAGAGAGCAAGAGCAGGTATGTTCTTGTCATTTCAATATCCATCTGTATTACCAGGAGTAAAAGTTGGTACCTTTTTGAAGAAATCAATTGAAGCGGTTAGAGGAGAGCCAGTTAAACAAAAAGATTTCAGAAATCAACTTAAGGCGGCAATGGCATTACTTGATATGGATCGTTCGTTCTTGTCAAGATATGTTAACGACGGATTTAGTGGTGGAGAAAAGAAGCGTTTAGAAATTCTCCAATTAGTTCTTCTTCAACCATCCTTGGCAATACTCGATGAAGCTGATTCAGGACTTGATATCGATGCGCTAAAAATTGTTTCTAAGGGGATAAATCAAGTTGTACCACAAGCAGGTTGCATAGTAATTACACATTATCAAAGACTATTAGAACATGTCAAAGCAGATTGTGTACATGTTATGATAGATGGTAAAATAGTCAAATCAGGCGGGCCGGATTTGGCACATAAACTGGAAGATCAAGGATATGATTGGCTTGAAGTGGATGCATAAGAGGTGATTATATGAGTGATGAAGCAAGAGATATCGTTGGAGATTACCGATACGGATTCCACGATGAAGAAAATTCAACAATTCGTTTTGATAACGGATTATCCGAGCAAGTTGTAAGAGATATCTCTGCAATAAAGAATGAACCGGAATGGATGACCGATATTAGAGTGAAAGCATATCACCATTTTGTTGAGAGAGAGATGCCTAAATGGGGTAACCCTGAAGTTTTGAAAAACATCGACTTTGAAGCGATAACATATTTCTTACGTTCCACCAATGCAACCAAAGATGATTGGAAAGATGTTCCTGAAGACATTCAAAACACATTTGACAAGGTTGGTTTAAGGGAAGCTGAGGGTAGATGGCTCGGTGGAATTACTGCGCAATATGATTCAGAAGCAGTATACCATTCAATTCGTGAAGACCTTGAATCACAAGGTGTGATTTTCCTCGATATGGATAGTGGACTTAGGGAACACCCAGAACTTGTAAAGAAGTATTTTGGTAAAGTGGTACCGCACAGTGATAATAAATTCGCAGCCCTAAATACAGCAGTTTGGTCTGGCGGTTCATTCCTTTACATTCCGAAGGGAGTCCATGTGGAAATGCCAGTGCAAGCATATTTCAGAATTAACGCTGAGAATATGGGTCAATTTGAACGAACATTGATATTGGCTGATGAAGGCTCTAGTGTGCATTATATCGAAGGCTGTACTGCACCATCATATGCTTCAACTGCTCTACATTCTGCAGTAGTTGAACTAATTGCAATGGATGGAGCGAAAATAAGATATTCAACAATTCAAAATTGGTCAAACAATGTTCTAAATCTGGTTACAAAAAGAGCCCATGCAATGAAGAACTCAACAGTTGAATGGATTGATTCCAACATTGGTTCTGGATTGACAATGAAATATCCAGCAATTCTTCTCAAGGGTGAAGGTTCACACGCAGAGGTTGTTTCAGTGGCTTATGCTGGAAAAGACCAACATCAAGATACTGGTGCAAAGGTACACCACTTGGCAGCGAATACAACATCAAACATAATTTCAAAATCGATTAGCAAAGATGGAGGCCGCTCAACATATAGAGGGATGTTACAAGTTATGCCAAAGGCGCATAATTGTCGCAGTAAGATTGTATGTGATGCCCTCATGCTCGACCCTGATTCACGCTCAGACACATATCCAACAATGGAAATTGGCAATTCCAGTGCAGATTTGGAACATGAAGCAAGTGTTAGTAAAGTTTCAGGAGATCAGTTATTTTATCTAATGAGCAGGGGATTCAATGAACAAGAGGCAATGGGCCTAATCGTCAATGGATTCTTTGAACCATTTACTAGAGAATTACCTTCTGATTATGCAGTTGAAATGAACAAGTTACTCAATATCAAAATGGAGGGTTCAATTGGTTGAGTTATATCGACATGTCCCCTCCTCCACGCGCTAAGCATTTGTGGAGATATACGCCGTGGCCAAGAATCAAACCGCAAGAAGGTGTACCAGTAGCTGACAAAATCTTATTCTCTCTCGATGGGGATATTGCTTTGCAATCAGGTGCGCCAAGAGCGGTATTAGAATCTGATATAGCGAGAGTCTTTTTGAGTGAAATCGGTGGTTCATCACATACATTGCATATCGATGGCGATTTCGGCCTAATACACATTCAAGCAAAGGCAAGTGGACATGTAGCAGCAGGACATTTACATATTGATTGCAAGGGAAGTGCTACGGTTATTCTTCATCTAACAGGTGAAGCAGATTGGAGCGGATTATACGTGAGCGGGGAAGTCGCAGATAATTGCAAACTGGCTTATGGTTTTGTCAATGAACTGTCTAATGATTGTAAATTCTTGCATTGTGAAGACTGGGTAGTTGGAAGAGATGCAGTAATGGAAATTGCCGCACTCAGTGTTGGCGGGTTCCGTTGTAAAAGTGATGTTAGAACTGCATTGATTGGAAGTGGAGGTTCTTTGAAACAAGCAGTCACTGTCCACGGACTTGGTTCAAGACACATTGACAACCATATTGAAATCAATCATAAAGTTGCTAACTGTAATTCTAAACTAGTGATAAATTCAGCCTGTGCTGGTTCGAGTAGATCTATTGCTACAGGACTTCTCAAAGTCGCCGAAGGTGCCAATGGGACAGACGCAGGACAAGTATTCCGCAATTTATTGTTGAGTGATAAAGCAAGAGCAGATTCAATCCCAGAACTTGAGGTTTTGGCCGATGAGGTAAAGGCTGCTCATGGTGCTGCAAGTTCACCTGTAAATCCTGAACAAGTTCATTATTTGATGAGTAGAGGTCATTCCCCACAACAAGCAGAGACTTTGATAGTCGAAGGTTTCCTAATCGATGCGTTTTCTATTCTAGGAGATTCAGATTTGAAAGATGTCCTAGCAACGCGAATGACCATACACTTGGAATGTGAATTAAAGAGGTGAAAAAGTTGTCATTAAAGGATGATTTTCCTATATTGTCAAGAGAGGTCAATGGCCATCCTCTTATCTATTTAGACAATGCAGCAACAACTCAAAAACCACAAGTTGTCATAGATGCAATGTCTCAATATTACTCTAATTCAAATGCCAATGTTCACAGAGCAGTGCACACTCTTGCAGGTGAAGCAACCGAAGGATATGAGGATTGTAGACGCTGGATAAAAAGTTGGTTCAATGCTGAAAAAGCGATATTTACAAGCGGAACTACAGAAGCAATCAATTTGGTTGCACATGGGTGGGGTAGAGCAAATCTACAGCCAGGAGATGTCATCGTCCTCACAGAAATGGAACATCATTCAGATATTGTTCCCTGGCAAATCTTATCCGAAGAAAGAGGAATTGAAATTAGATATGTCCCAGTCTTAGATGACTTCACACTGGATATGGAAGCATATGCTGTATCTTTAGAAAATGCCAAATTAGTTTGTGTTGTTCATACATCAAATGTTTTAGGGGTTAGAAATTCAGTTGATGAATTGATTTCTTTAGCACATAAGGCAGGTGCTAAAATATTGATTGATGCTGCTCAAGCAGTTCCACACGATAGGATAGATTTTAAACAATTTAACGCAGATTTCATGGCTTTTAGTGCTCACAAAATGTGTGGTCCAACCGGAATTGGCGCTCTTTTGGTCAAAAATGATGCATTTGAACAAATGCAACCATTCATGGGTGGTGGAGATATGATCGAGTCTGTCACAACTTCAGGTTCAACCTATCAAACAAATGAGCATAAATTCGAAGCAGGTACACCAAAAATTGCTGAGGCTGTTGGATGGTCAGCAGCATTTGAATGGATGTCAGAAATCGATTTACCTGCACATCATGAAAGATTGTTGAACATTGCAAAGTGGACTGCAGATCAGTTAAGGGAACTCGGATGCACAGTTTATGGACGTCATCAAAGTGGTGACGCAGCAGTTGTTTCATTCCTTCATCCAACCATACATAGTGAAGACTTTGCACGATTCTTAGACGCTAAAGGTTTCGCGGTTAGAACCGGTCACCATTGTGCACAACCTTTGCTCAACCGTCTAGGAATTACTGGGACAATTAGAGCATCTTTCTATCTTTACAATACTCGGCAAGAAGCTGAAAAATTCATTGAAACTGTGCGACATATTGTGGGGAAATTTGCATGAAATATCCGCAAGCATTGCAGGACTTAATCGATGAATTCGCTGAGATTGAAGACAAAATGGAAATCTTAGAATATGTATATGATCTATCTGATGAAGTGGTTGAGTTTCCAATTGCTAAGTGGAGCGAAAAAACAAGGATAATGGGCTGTCAATCTGAAGCCCATTTAGAGGTAGTAGTCGTTGATGGAATCGTTGAACTACGCTCTGGTGCTGACGCCAAAATCGTTCAAGGGATGATGGGTATTATTACAATCGCAATCAATGGAAGAAAAGCGGAAGATGTGTTGCAATTAAAACCAGACTTCGCACAAGAAATGGGAATCCTCAATTCACTATCACCAAGCCGTTCTAACGGCTTCCGAAACATTTTTGACAAGGTGATGGCAGAGATTAGAATGAAACAATGAGGCGTGATTATGGTATCCAAAGAAGATGTATTAACCCAGCTAGATGAAGTATTAGACCCAGAAATGGAGATTTCTATCGTACAATTGGGTCTGGTTTACGATGTTCGGTTTGAACAAAAGGATGGTGTTACACATGCTGAAATTGACATGACATTAACTAGCCCTGGATGCCCAGTAGCACCAGAAATAATGGCTGCAGCCCACGTTGCTGCGATTTCAACAGATGGAGTAGAAAGCGTTCATATCAATTTAATTTGGACTCCGCGATGGGATCCAAAAGTACATGCTTCAGAAGATGCGAAGTTCGACATGGGTATTTGGGAATAATCATCGCTTCACGATAACAGTCAATATATCCCCATCTTTTAGCAAATGGTCCAATCCAACTCTTTGCCAGTCAAATTTAGCACTTGGCCCTTTGACCTTGCCAAATCTAAACTTGCGAACGAAATCTCTGTGCAATTTATTGCAAATCTGTCTTACAGTTGAGTCATCTTTGACGA
The DNA here is from genome assembly GCA_028821785.1 of Candidatus Poseidoniaceae archaeon. Taxonomy (GTDB): domain Archaea; phylum Thermoplasmatota; class Poseidoniia; order Poseidoniales; family Poseidoniaceae; genus MGIIa-L1. The sequence continues at coordinate 15,889 of JAPKFC010000041.1, forward strand.
TCAAAGGTTCTTCCATATCAGCATCCTCACCCTGAGGTTTGAGAAATACTCTCATGAATCCTAGGTTCTCATAAATGAAATCCTTCAACTCTTCAAGACCAGTTCCTTTGAACGCTGAGATATTCATTACCGGCCAATCTTTAGGCAGAGAATCTCTAGTGATTTGTAATTCTTCATCGGTAGCTATATCGATTTTATTGATTGCAACAACCGCTTTTTCATAGATTCTATTTTCTGCTAAACAATCAACGATTTGCTCTGCAGTAGTATTATTTCTTAGCGTTACAATTGCAGAAGTATAACCGAATGAGCGAATGATTTCACCCATTTCTTCTGGTGATAGGTGCGTTTGTTCAACAGTCGTTCTAACATCAATACCACCTCTTAGTGTTCTCTTAATGAATACAGGTGGCCTAGATTCATTGAGTCTTAGTCCAGCATTATGCAATTCTCGATGTAGAACATCAAAGTGAGCATTTTGAAATGGGTCAACAATATACAATACCATGTCAGCACTTCTGATAACGTTGAGAATTTCTCTTCCTCGACCTTTACCTTCTGCAGCACCTTTGATTAGACCAGGCAAATCTAAAATCTGAATTTTTGCTCCACGGTGTTCCATAACTCCGGGAATACAAGTCAAAGTAGTAAATGCGTAACCAGCAACTTCTGAATGAGCATCGGTAACTTGGGAGATCAAGGTTGATTTTCCTACAGAGGGGAACCCGACCAATGCAACAGTCGCATCACCTGACTTTTTAATTTCGAAACCCTTGCCACCACCACTGGCTTTAGAATGAGCATGGGCTTTTTCTTCCTTGATTTTTAGTTGGGCGATTTTGGCCTTTAATTTACCAATGTGGGCATTGGTGGCCTTGTTTTTTTGGGTCTTGTCAATTTCTACTCTGATTAAATCAATCTGCTCTTTAATCGTCGCCATTCAACACCCTCCCCACTGAAGGGGCGCAACAACCATTCTTCAATGCTATTACAACTCAAGCCCTCATTTATTACATTAATTTACATTATTGGATGCTGATATTGCAACCTTTAGCCGATTAACTGAAACAGAATCACAGTTTGGAGTAATTCATGGGGATAGAGATGGTGCTGCTATTGGTCGACATTCCATGTCTTGAAAAAATCCTCTCATCCACTTGGCAAGACCTCTATAGCGGCCTTGAAAAGGGTAGTTTGCGAGATGGTCGACCCACTCAAGATGAGCAATTAAAATCCATATTTGCCATCGATGCTGAGGCAGAAATCCTTGACTGGATGGATGAAAGCGTTAAAGAACAAACAATTGAACAATCTAAATCAGTAAAAATTAATCTGCAAGCAATAACAAATGGTGAAGAAGGCCTACTAAAAATAATGCATTGGGCCAGTCCAGGTGCTTGGGAAGTTTGGGAAGGACGTGCTTTCCTTTACCTTGAAATGGCTCTTGGAGAATCAGTAAATCATGTTGAAGATTTGTACACGCAATGGCTTTGGGATAATATTTGCCAAAAACTAAACGGCTATCCGCAAGCAGAATTTGCTTCTAATGTCTGTCTTGACTGGATGGACAGGCGCAAACAATTGGGCGAAACACTCGATGAAAATTTAGATCCAAAAATAATACCGACATACCAAGCCCACGAATCGGCCAGCACTAAATTGGTCCACGCTATTACTCGCTGGCAAACCGAGCCAGATATTGTTGGAATATTGGGCAGAGAGCATCTTGATGCCCCGAAATGGGGTCATGGGGAGATGAATTTACGCCAATATTTGCAATCCTAACAAGCGTGGGGTTCAAAATCCTCCGCCGCTGCGCCCTAATTGATGTCAGACGATATTCCGCTCGACGATGAAGTCGCAGATGATGAAATACCAGTTGTTTCAGAAGATGGTGAAACATACGAAGTTACTGATGAAGGTGAAGTTGAAGAAATCCTTGACCCACTGCAAGAGGCGATTCAACGAGCAGAGAAAGCTGAAAATGAAATCGCCTACAAAGAGGCAGAGACTCAAAATGTCAGAAAGCGTATGCTAACCGAAAAATCTGATGCTATCAAATATGGTGGAATGGGAATGGCTCGCCGTATGCTGACAATCTTAGCCGATGTCGATAGAGCACTTTCAACACTTTCCGATGATGATGAAACAGCAGTAGCCCAAGGTTTACGCTTACTAAGGAACAAGATGTGGCGTGAATTGGAAGCAGATGGTGTAAAGGCAATAGAAGCCAAAGGGAAAACATTTGACCCTTCAAAGATGGAAGCAATAACTACAATTCCTTCATCTGAACATTTCGCAGCAGGACAAGTTGTAGATGTCTTGGAATCTGGATTTATGTATAAAGATAGAATCATTACAATCGCAAGAGTTGTAGTCGCATCAGAATGAAGATAGGATTTTGCAAACAATGATACATTAGGTGGTTAATCCCCTAACATGGTCAAGAAGGTAGCGGGTAGATTCGCAGGTGCAGCGAAAGGCGTGGCAAAGAAGGCAACTAAAACAGCCGCTGATACAGTCAAAAGGCAAGTGGTTGATGAAATAACTAAGCCTGTTAAGAATGCGATAAAAGACAAGGTGGATAGTGCAACTTCTACAGTCAAGAAAAAAGCGGAAGAAAAGGTAAGAGAAGTAGTTGCACAACAAATGAAGAAAGAAGCCAAAAAGAAGTTATTTGGCAA
>JAPKFC010000042.1 GCA_028821785.1 Candidatus Poseidoniaceae archaeon
GATGACCTCAAACAGTTTCCACTCAAGCAATGGATGGGGATGTATTTCACAGCCCAAGAAGAGATGCCTGACTTACCATGGGCCATGCTTGAACAGCGCTTAGGTTTCCTCAAAGCAGAGATGTTTACTCATGATGAGAGTCGAGATCGTGACCATAGTGTTGAAGCGAATTGGCTGCTCTATGTTGACAATTTCCTCGAAGGCTTCCACATCCCTCATGTTCATCCAGAACTCAACCAAACTCTCGATTATTCAGGCTATATTACCGAGACCTTTGATGGCGGAGTATTGCAAATAGGTAAGGCGATGGAAGGTGATGTCAAGTTCGATTTACCTGCCGGCCATCCGGATGAAGGCCAAGATATTGCTGCGTATTACCTGTGGTTATTCCCTAATATGATGTTTAATTTCTATCCGTGGGGATTGTCGGTTAACGTGGTTATTCCAGTAACTCACAATCAATGTAGAATCCTTTACCGCGGCTATGTTGGTGACTCTGCATTAGCCAGTCAAGGTGCTGGCTCGGTATTGGATACCGTTGAACATCAAGACCAATGGGTGATTGAAGAAGTGCAGAAAGGTATGGCTTCAAAGGCATATGACCGAGGGCGCTATTCACCAACCAGAGAACAAGGTGTGCACCATTTCCACCGAATGCTCAATGAGAAATTCAACTGATAGAATATTCACTAAGTGAACAATACATTGACATCAAAGACCTTGCTAACACAACCGATGAGGGCGGTAATTTCAGTATTTTGTATTACAGTTTTGATGGTACTGGGCACTCTACAACACTCTGTAGAAGGGGAGTTTTTTCTAGATAAAACCCAACATAACCAATCCTTTTCCCCTGTAATCAACGACGCCGATGAGTCTGAAAATTACACACTTGTGTATCAGTTAGATATCCCTGATGTCGCAAACCATAATAGCGCCGCAATTAGTTATTCTATTGATAATAGTTCACAAATAGATTTCAGTTTCGATCGAGTTGCTTATCACTTGGAACTTCAAAAAAGCGGTGAAGATAGAATCTATGTTTATGTTTCATTTCCAGCTCTCTCAGGCGATATAGAAGATATCGGCGTCCCCCACTATGACGCAGGGATTGTATATCAGCAGCTGATAGAAGATTTACATATTTCTTCAAATCATCCAAACCTTTCATCAATCGTTTCTAGTGATTCTGGTGTTATTGAATTTTGGCCAAGTAATTATGGGGCTGGCAATGAAATAGGCGTTCCAGGTGCTGACTCCGAATCATATGATTTTGGAGACGATTCATTTTCAGGTGCGGGTTACGGGAGTATGCAAATACATGACTACAATTCCGGACAAACATTATTTTCATACAGCGGCTGGGGCGACGGAAATAATGCCAACGATTTAGGCATTGGAAACAATCCCGATTCAAATGGTAATCCAGATTGGACATTTGCTAGCAATACCGCTGATTATGAGTTGAAATCAATGCGCATCATGGTCAGAGAAGGCCCACCAATACCGGGGGTTCACGTTGACATCGACTCCCCACAGAGCCATCAAATCATTCAGCGCCAGGGCAATGATATTGGTCAATTACCAATTTCAGGCTACATTGATTATGACTATGATTTCGTTTCAGCAAGAATGATTGAAATTGATTCAAATGGCAGCAATATTAGCACTCCAAGTGAATGGCATACAATCCATTCATCTTTCAAAGCGGGAGGTACATTTTTCAAAAACATTGATGTTAATACTGGGTGGTATAAAATGGAGTTACAAATCTCTAATCAAGGCAGTTTAATTGAAACAATCACTGTTGAGCCTATCGGAGTCGGCGAAGTATTCATCATTGCCGGGCAATCTAATTCTGCAAATCACGGCAATACAACACTCACACCTAGCGATTCACGTGTCAGTACATGGGGTGCTGATGGGTGGCGATTTGCCACAGATCCATTACCGATAGCGACAGGTAATGGTGGTAGCCCTTGGCCGGCACTAGGGGATAATTTAGCACTGAGATATGATGTACCAATCGGTCTAATTTCTGTCGGGTGGGGTGGTACAAGAGTTGAACAATGGTTACCAGACGATTCTTCAAGCGATCCTCTCTTTGACAGAATCACAATGGCATTAGACGAGGTAGGTTATCTTGGAGCACGCGCTATACTATGGCATCAAGGAGAGAGTGATTTAGCTAGTGGCACTACGACTGAAGATTATACTTCGATGCTTAATGAAGTGATTATGGGCAGCCGAATTGCCGCAGGTTGGGATATACCTTGGGTTGTAGCTAGAGCATCATATTTACCTGGATTCACCGCAGAAAATTTAGCCGTAATAGTAGATGCACAGCAAACGGTTATCGACAATGATCCTCTAACATATCTTGGACCCGATACAGATAATTTGATTGGCGATAGTTGGAGATATGATTCTGTTCATTTTAACGGAGAGGGTTTACGTGAACATGCAAGATTGTGGGATCTTTCTATCTCTGTGATGATGGAAGATTTCCTTGGATGGGATGATGACGGAGATGGAGTAGAAAACAGCCAAGATGATTGCGAGGATACTCCGCTAGGTGAACCGACATATGCTGATGGCTGTAGTGATAGTCAGAGAGATAGTGACGATGATGGCGTAAGTGACGATGTCGACTTGTGCCCCGGATTTGATGATACTTTAGATTTAGATTTAGATGGAATTCCAGATGACTGTGATACGATTATTGATAGTGATGGAGATGGCGTTGCTGATAATCTTGATGAATGCGAAGGCTATGACGATTCAATAGACATTGATTTTGACAATATTCCCGATGGCTGTGATTCTATCATCGATAGTGATGGAGATGGTGTTGCTAATAACTTGGATGAATGTGAAGGCTATGATGATTCAATAGACATTGATTTGGATAGTATCCCCGATGGTTGCGATTCTATCCTTGATAATGATGGAGACGGAGTTAACAACAGTATTGATTTGTGCGAGGGCCATGATGATTTAATCGATTTAGATTTTGACAGTATTCCTGATGGTTGCGATTCTATCATCGATAGTGATGATGATGGTGTAGCGGATATTTTAGACAAGTGTGCTGGGTTTGATGATGCTATCGACAATGATAATGACGCCATACCAGACGACTGTGATTCTTTGATAGATTCAGATTTCGATGGGGTTGTAGATGAAGATGACATATGCCCTGGTTTTGATGATCTTATAGATCTAGATTCTGATTCAATTCCGGATGGCTGTGATGGCTATATTGAAGATAGCAGTACAGAAGAATCCAGTTCCACAATTACTTCATTCACTTCAGTAATAGGGGCGAGTTTACTGCTAATACTAGTAGCATTGTTAGCCGCTATGCTGATACGTAAAGGAGGCGATGAGTCTGAGAAGGAATTACTTGATTCAGAAACTTTCTTTGATATGGCTGAGAAGACCCAAACTCCACCACTTGATGAGGGGCCAGACTCTTCACTCATAGGTGAAATTAAGGATGGTTTTGAATGGGTTGAACATCCTATTGGTAGTGGAGTTTGGTATTTCAAAGACAAGCAAACCTTACAGTGGATAAAACACTGAATTATTGCGCAGCAGTAATGCGATACAACGTTCCATCATTGCCAAATGTAGCATAATATAAGTCGCCATTTGCATTGAATCGAAGCGGCAGTGGAGTGCCTAAATCTACTGCAAATCTAGTCACTTTGCTATCCCATCCCTGGCCACTACTTCCATCTGAATTATTTTGCGCTGGAGTAATATCAATACGGACAATCTCTTGGCCTTGAGGCAATATAGTATTCCAAGAACCGTAGACTGAAGAATACAAAGTGAATCCATCTTGTGGATTATTTTCTAATCCAGGTAATTGTGAATTTACAGGTCGCAAATCAATACCATTCAGACTGGTATGGGGTGTCCATGTCGCAATAGGGCCAATCGTGCCTTCGGGCACTGGGTGTTGTGAATCGTCATCCGGCCAGCCATAAGCAGCCCCTCCGGCCAACAAATTTACTTCTTCATAGGGATGGTCGCCTTCCCAATCTCTACCATTGTCGGTGAAGATATAACCCAGCCCTTCAACCCAAACACCATCGAAAGAATTGCGAACTCCAGAGGCGAGAATACCATGATCTCCAGTGGTAGCATTAACCCAAAGCAATGCACCGTTTCTCTCATCATCTTCAACACAGATATTGCAGGTAGAACCACTATGCCAAACAAGAGTTCCATTAGGTAATTCAGATATTGCATTGGTTTGATGATTTCCTGATTCAATACCGGTTACCAATTCCACTCGATTATCAAATTCTAAACCACTTCTATCATAACGCGATAGTTTCCCTGATTCAGAAACAAATAGATTTTCTTCACTGATGTGAACTCCATGGGGGTGATACAAATCATCCACCACCGTAGTGCTAGAAAAATTGTCAGCAGAATCCAAAACAATAATTCTTCCTCCATCTCTATCACACATCATCAAATGAGTTTCATCAACCCATTCCATACAAGTTGGCCCCCCGAATCCAGAAGCCACTTGTTCTATCACAAAACCATCTTCAAGCACATGTGAGTTAAATGGTGTTGTGTAGGGATAAATCTGTCTTGCAATCAATAAGAAAAAAAGCAATGCGACAATTGGCATGATGTGCTTTCTTGCCCGCATATTCACATTGAAGAGGGGTTTTGCTTTGAATCTTAGTCATCAATTGAATGGAGAACGATATTCATCAACATCTGCTGAAATTCTTAGCAGTTGATTGTACTTTGCAACTCTATCAGAGCGAGATGGTGCGCCTGTTTTGATTTGTCCAGCGCGTGTACCAACCGCCAAATCAGCAATTGTTACATCTTCAGTTTCCCCACTTCTGTGTGAAATTACATTGTTGAAACCATGTGTTGTTGCCATATCCATTGCTTCAAGAGTTTCTGTTACAGTTCCGACTTGATTTAATTTAACCAACATTGCATTAGCAGCACCGATCTCAATTCCCTGGGCTAACCTTTCAGATTGAGTAACAAATAAATCATCACCAACAGTTTGAACGCGATGCCCTTCTCTCTTGGTGAACAAAGTCCAACCGCGCCAATCATCTTCACCAAAGCCATCCTCAATTGAAACGATTGGATATTCGTCAAGCCAACCAGAATAGACATCAGCCAAATCTTCACTTGATAGGACTTTACCATCCATATGATATCCATCTTCATGGTAGAATTCTGTAGCAGCTACATCCAATGTAATCCCCATTTCTTCGGTTGAATATCCTGCTCCTTCAATCGCTCTAACCATGTATTTCAGACCTTCTTCATTAGCCGGTAAGTTAGGACAGAATCCACCCTCATCACCTACTCCTCCAAGTAACCCATCGGCTTTCAATTCAGCCTTTAGGGAATGATAGGTTTCAACACCAGCGCGCAAACCTTCAGCGAAACTATCGAAACCATGAGGCATTACCATGAACTCCTGAACATCTACGTTGGTTGCTGCATGAGCGCCACCGTTGAGAATGTTGAGCATTGGTACTGGCATTAATCCGCCAGCAACTCCGCCGATATACTTCCACAAAGGAAGTTCGTGAGTTGCAGCACCTGCATGCAGACAGGCCATTGAAACACCTAACATTGCATTGGCGCCCAATTTAGATTTATTTGGCGTACCATCGGTTTCGATCATTATTTCATCAATTATTTTTTGCTCATCCACAGGCAAGCCAATAACCACTTCTTCAATATGTTCGAAAATGTTTGCAAGCGCTTTGTCAACACCCTTTCCAAGATATCTGGAGTTGTCACCATCACGCATCTCAAGTGCTTCATATGCACCGGTTGAAGCGCCGCTAGGAACCGCAGCACGGCCCCTTAAGCTACCACCGACATAACAATCGACTTCTATCGTAGGATTGCCTCTACTGTCTAGAATCATGCGCGCATCGAGTCCGGTAATATTGCCTGACATAGTGCTCTCCGGTTATGGCCAGCAGAAGGCACACTTTGAACCATCCGAAACCGAATCACATATCTGGTTGAGATTGGATAAGCGCAACTTTAGAGCAGAATCGGACTCCTGCATCTTGAATGTGCTCGTATTATTCCTTGTAACGTTCAACGAAATCAACGGATATGTTCAATAGTGGATAGAAAGTTGGTGTGTTTATGGGAATTATAAAAATCCGAAAAGCGGAAAGGTTATTTCCGGTAAAAAGGCATAATCCTAATAATAGTTTCCACATAACTGCACATTAGTAGGTTTGATATACCGAATGCGTCGGCGTCCAACTATGCCTCGTATCGCAGAGATAGACCGTGCAATCCTCGCTGAACTCCGAAAGAATGGCCGTATGTCATATGTTCACTTAGCAAAAGAAGTAGGGGCATCAGAAAGAACTGTTCGTACTCACGTTCGTAAGATGGAAGAGAATGGAACAATTCGTGGCTACACTGTCCGTGAAGGTGGCGTTGGTCTAACTGCTCTAATCAGAATCAAAGTATCTCCAGGTGCTGAGATCGGTTCATTCGCAAGCGAAGTAACCGGCTGGGAAGGAGTTGAAATTATCTATGAAGTTTCAGGAAGTGCAGATTTAGTTGCACTCGTTCACGTCGATGATACAATGTCCTTGCGCACACTTCTTGACAAAATGTGGTTAACTGCTCCAAATGAAATTGCAAGCACAACCACAGAATTAGTTCTTGAACAATATTGAATAAATTATTCGTCCTCTTTTGGAGGGTCGACCACTGATCTTTTCTCTTCAGAGTCGGGTAATGAGTAATCAATGCCGCATGATTTGCAAATCATGTTCTTGTCCCAATCGCATTGTCGGCGGCACTGTGTCATAATTCTGCCACAGAGTCCATGTTATTCAAACTCCTGTTTTGTAAAGATGATTAAAATGAAGCAAATCATCAAAATGATGTAGCGCGGTTACTCAGCAGTAGGGACTTTCCAGCCGACCCACCAAATACCGATTAAAGCAACAATCACAATTGTTGTTTGACCAAAACCAGGATCTCCAGCCTTTGTAAGTGCCCATACAGAAAAGCCCGAAACCAATGCGATAAATCCACAAATGAATATCTTTGAATGTAGAGGGAGTGCTTTACCTGCACGGTAATAATCTAGCAGTATATTACCAAATAAACGATTGGTTAGAAGCCATTTGAACATTCGTTGAGATGACCGAGCGTAACAATATGCTGCTGCTACCAGCCAAGATGTCGTAGGCCAACCAGGTAAGAATACTCCAATAACTGCAAAGGCAACAAATAGACTACCGAAAACAATCCAAATAACTCTCGATATAGGATTTGCAGATGGTTTATGCTCAGCGAGAATGCCATTGATCAGTTCAACATCCTCGGGTGGAAGTATCTCTTCTGTTTCCTTGGAAACAGCAGATTTTGTCGAAGCAACAGTTTCAGAGATGGTGATGGAAACCATGTCACTCATGTCGAGGGCGGGGTCTTCATGTCAAAAAGGAATAGGATGATGTGTCCGAAGTTCTCAAGGCAGATAATGTGCAGGATGAACCATGACAAGTGGTGATTGCGTGGCGAGGAAGGCTAGCGCAGACGACCCCTTGCGCTGTGCGGTATTGATTTCCGGTTCTGGTTCTGGAATGGAGAAATTAATCCACCACCAGCAATCAAATTCACTTTGCTGCCATCAAACAGTTATTGTAATCAGTGACAAATTATCAGCTGCTGGATTAGGTAAAGCCGATACATTAGGAATCAATAATTTGGCAATCGAATTGCCTGATATTGATGATGCTAGTCAAAGAAGATTGAGTCATGAGAATCTGATTGGCCAAGCGATTGAAGAGAGTGGCGCAGAACTTGTTATTCTTAGCGGATATATGCGAATCCTTACCCCTTCCTTCGTTGACAGATGGGCACCAAATTTAGTTAACATTCACCCATCACTATTGCCACATTTCCCAGGTGCAGATGCACATGGTGATGTAATTGCTAGTGATGTAGAAGTTAGCGGATGTACAGTACATTTTGTTGATTCAGGAGTTGACTCTGGGGCAATAATCGCCCAATGCAGAGTGCCGAGATTACCTAGTGATGATGTAAAATCTCTTGCAGCAAGAGTACAGGTTGAGGAACATATTATTTATCCACAAATTATTGATGCAATCGCACAAGGAAGAGTCTTCTTAGATGGTAACAAAGTCACTATTGATGATAGTCTTTAAGTTGCGACTTTTCATTATAATTGGAAAAACCATCACTAGGTCCAGCAATAACTATCGTTGCTAAACCGTCAAATAATGAATTGACACTTGAACCATCACCCATCTGATAATCACTAGGGCAGTTGGCGAGTAACGGTTGCCGATTTGAATTAGAATCAAGGGGAACTCCGCCACCACTTTGCAATAAGGCCTGTAGTGAATCCCGATCTAAATCAAACGCGTCACATGGAATAAATTGAATTGGCCCAGATACTTCACTATGAATCCAACGAATTACATCACTCAATTTTTGACAATGTTTCGGGTCTGGCCAAACCACACCTTCAAACAACGAGATTCTTTCTTCATTACCACAGAGAGTAATAATTTTTACAATACCACACTCTATGCAAAGTTGTCGTATTCGTTCGACTCCACCACTCATCAATGCCTTGTCTTGACCCATTCTCGTACTATTTCCACCGGCAAAAATAACTGCTGAAAATTGCTGAGAATTATTGTAAGTCATCCAAACCCTCTAGAGCAATTTCTAATTCGGCTAAGAGGCTACGAACTCTCTCCAATAGTGCCTGTCTTTCTCTGGTTGAACGGGCTTCTGGTAACCATTCCAACAGCCGCCTAACATCCTTGGCATCGCGTTCAACAGTCCACTTCAAGACCGATTCTAAAACCGGGTCTTCAGTAGGTAGAAAGCGGTCCGCCATAGACTATTGCAGTTAGACCAAGCCCTTCAATTCTGCTCTGCTAAAGCCCGTATTCGGATTCGTTCAAATAATTCTCCACCAGTGGGCGCGAGTTCTATCATCTCTTTACAAATAGTTGGATTTCTTTTTGATAACGAGCAAAATATTACCGCTGTTTGATGCCATAACTTACTCTGTCTTGACATTTCAAGAATCCATGAATCATCGGGAACCGGATTCCCGCCGCGAATTATCTCCTCCGAGATATCAAGAATCATATCCAATGATTCTTGTTTTTGTAATAAGTGAATAAAAGCCATCCAAGGCTCTTCGCCCAAGTCTTCTTCAGACAGGTTGGAAAGAAGTATGCCAGCCATCTTCAAGTCTTCATATCCGTGCCTTTTCCATAGTGCAGGAATTAATCGCGCCAACTTTCTTCGATTTTTGCTATTGGTCAGCACCCATGAAGCGATTCTTCTCAGTTCAGGGTCTGCACATCCAAGATTAAAAGAAAACCCCGCATCATGCGCTAATAGATCTGAAGTAGGTTTTACCATCAGTCCAATACATCCCTTGGCATAAGCAAGGCGTAGAAATTTCAAACTCCTTCTTTTTCCTAACAAGACCTTGGGCGATTGATTGTTGAGAAATTCGTCTAAATCCGAAATCAAGAAGAACCACCATCAACCGTCTTTTTACGAACAGTGTCAAAAATATCCCCTACCAATCCAACTGAATCACGCAGGGTTGCAAGCATTTTTTCCATAACATTAGGATCTTCGAATTTTTCTTTAACCATGGTTCGCAATGTTTCTTCAATGATTGCGTGGTCTTTATCATTAATCTCAAAAAGTGAACGAAGATGTGCCAATACTCTGAATTCATCTCTTGAAAGAGAAGCATTGACGATTGCAACTTCGAAAACTTTGGTATAGATGATTTTTGCATTGGCCAGCGAAACAATATCGCCCTTCGGGCTTTTCCGCCCTTCTGTTATAGCTGAGTAAATTTCACCAGGTTGCTCACTTGTAAGATTCAGTGCACTAGCTAATTTTATAATCAATCTCTTCTCTTCTCTAGTCAAAACACCGTCCGCTAGCATCACTTCTACAGTGGTACGGAAGATGTTCAAACTACCGAGTGAGAGTTTGGGCATATCAAGGCCATTGTTTTCCTCTTCTTGAATACATTGCCTAATCATAATCGCTGATTTATGCTACTTTTTAGCAAAAGGGTTCAATAAGTATTGGCATGTCGCGTTATTTGTTCACTTCCCTTTCACGCTTTGAGATGGCAACATTTCAAGCACTGCAATGTAGTGTAAGACTCAATGAGTCTTTCCAATCAATGCGAACGGTTTAGTGAATACAAGGAGATAATTAAAATGGCTCAAAAAAGAAATAATCGTGACTCCGGTCACCATCAGAAGCAAAAGGCGATGAAGTATTTGATTCGCGCTGACATTAAGGTCAACGGTTCGGTCCAAAGAAAGGACATAATCGGGGCCATCATGGGGCAAACCGAAGGTTTGCTCGGTGACGAACTAGAAATACGCAAGTTGCAAAGAACAGCACGCATCGGCCATGTCGATGTTGAAATTGAATCCAAGGGCGGTAAAGTGCACGGAGTAATTTCAGTGCCAAGCAGTATGGATAATGTTGAAACCGCAATTATTGCATCCGCATTGGAAACAATTGATAGAATTGGTCCATGTGCAGCAGTGATCAAAGTAATTGACATCCAAGATGTAAGAGCAACCAAGCGAACAACTGTTGTTGACCGTGCTAAGGAACTACTCCTTAGCCTAGTTAATTCCGGTGAAGCTGCATCAAAGACAGTAATCGAAGAAGTACGCTCGGTCTTAACAACCGGTACTGCAACATCTTTCCATGGTTTAACCAGTGGACCAAACGTTGAATCTTCCACTTCACTAATTATCGTTGAAGGAAGAAATGATGTTCGTAACCTATTGAACTGTGGCGTAAAGAATGCAATTAGTGCTGATGGCGCTGGCGACATGAAGCAAGAATTGATCGACCTAGCAAATAGCAAGGAAACCGTAATTCTAGCAATCGATGGCGACAGAGGTGGCGAGATGTTGTTTTCACAACTGATTGAAACCCTGCAGGTAGATTTCGTTGCACAAGCACCCGTTGGACAAGAATGGGAACTACTGCCTCAAAAGACAGTAACAAAATGCCTTTCAATGAAAGTCGACGCAACAAAATTCGCACACACTCTGAAGAAGAAGCAAGAGAGCGATAGTGGTAATGCTACTGTAGATAAGAATTGGGCAGAGGATATGCCTGAGGAATTTGTAGTAGAAGAAGCCCCAGCAGAAGTACAAGAATTCTTTGACCACCTAGACGATCTCGAGCCTAAAAAGGCCATATTTATTATGGTCGATGGAGCAGTATCTGAACCAGTAGGCGCATCAACACTTGCAAAGAAAGCAAATGCAGCCGACGGCGCAATTGCAATGATTGTTAATGGCCCAGTTAGCGAAAGAACATTAGAAATTGCAAGCGAAGCAGCAATTCCAACAGTTATCGGAACAAAGGCTGGAAAAGGATTTGCAGCACGCGAAGATGTCAAAGCTTGGTTATCAGAAGAACACCGCTGAAGCCCGAATCAAATTCTAACCCCGCCAACAGGCGGTAATCGAATGCTATTGACTACATGGTTTACACCATTTTTCAACTCTACTAATTCAGTAGGATGTGGAAGTTCTAAGTCGTCAGCCATCAATGGTAGGCTTATGCCGGGGCCAGGAATTCTTTTGAGAGCAATACCGAGTGTAATCGCATCATCAAGGAAGTTTCCACTAGCGCCGGAATGTCTTGCTTCAAGTCGCAAACGCGACCACTTACTCATCTCAGTAACTGCACTGGATAATTGGGCAAGTAATTCAGCACGAGCATCATCTCCTTTTTCCTGCCTAGGAATTAGCCGAATTGCAAGTCTTAGTATTCTATCAACACGCATGTCGCGAGGCTCAATGCCAACATGACTGGCCAGATTTCTACGAACAGAATTCAACGACTCAGCACCTTCTTTTTGCACAAGTTCAGCATCTTCTTTGAGGCCGAGATTGGTTAGAAGTGTTGAGAGTGCAACAAGAGCATTATCCGCTTGTTGAGCGTTTGCAGCTCTTGGACTTTCATTACTACGAGTTTCAACTTTGACTATTTCTTCAACAGCAGGTTTCTCAACGATTTTCTCTTCAACAACTTCTTGTTGCGCGATAGTGTCCTCTTCCATGGCTTCTAAAATCGCTTCATGAACATCTTGTAACCCATCGCGCGGTAACAAAACCTCTTTTCCGTCCTTGCTCACCATCGGTACCAAAGTCTGACGAATAGGAGACGGACTCCATGAAGTGAAAGTAAAATCGGGGTCTTCAACAGGACGCGAAGCCAAATGCCTGAGGAACTGAGGGATTGTATTGTGGAGATTTTCAATTGTATCTGGTTTGCGTAGTTCTAGTTCGGTATCGAGTGCCAACGCGACATCGCTTTGCCATGGTAGCGCTTTGAGACGGCGGCACAGAGAT
Organism: Candidatus Poseidoniaceae archaeon; assembly: GCA_028821785.1. Classification (GTDB taxonomy): domain Archaea; phylum Thermoplasmatota; class Poseidoniia; order Poseidoniales; family Poseidoniaceae; genus MGIIa-L1. Next base: position 12,450 of record JAPKFC010000042.1, read on the forward strand.
GGGTGTTGAGGGATTTGTGTACGCATATTGGAAATCTTTCTTGCAGCAGCCACGAGATTAATATTAACTTCAATTCGCAAATGAGCGACATTCCAACCACGATATTCTAATTCAGCCAATTCTTGATCAGTCTTTGTGGCTAATCTTTTCATCGTTTCACCGGCGATTATATCACCAGCAGTAGGTGATGCAGAAGCCGATTTGCCAAAGCGGCGAGTAGATGCTATCAATTCCTCGAATGCACGAATGTTCAATGTGGAAGTTGATATCTTTTCATCTGCCTTACCCTGGCCCAACAAATCGAGCCAATCCCGTTCTAGCATTCTCAAATGCCTCGCGCCTCGCCTCGCTTGTTTGTCAATGAACTGTTCCATATTGGTCAATAGTTCATCATCACCATCAATTTCTCTTAGAATAGAAATTCGTTTATCTACTTCAGCAGACCCATCATACGAGGAATCCAAACTGTTCAAATTATCAATCAATTGTAATCGAGCATCCAATTTAGGGATTTGCGCCTTCAATAGTTGAAGTGAATCACGCGGTTCATCGACAACACGTCGCCGCCAATCATCCATTACCAGCCCCACATCTTCATATTTAGCGACCAATTCCAAACCATCAAGTTCAATTTGTCGCCAATCATGTTGTAAAGATTCAACAACATCGATAAAATCTTGAGTATGCTCAATATTTCCTGCTAATGCTTCGCCCTCATGCTTTCTCTCAGGCCATCTAGACACGAGTTCCTGCCAACTTTGCATAGCGCTTAGATGGATATTTATCATGCTATTTATCTCTGGAAGGTTTGATTCCCATTCCAACAATTCTTCCGCAGTAGCATCTTCTTCACTTGGCAATATTATCCCAATACTTCTCCAATTTTTCAACTGGTCATTGAGAAGTTGCTGCCTTTGATGGAGATTGTCGGCAATAGTGATGATTTGGTCGCTAAGGTTTTGAATATCAGCCGACAAACCCTCTTCGATCAGTACCACTCTTCTAGCCTCATGGTGATCGGCTAAACTATTATCAAATGGTGAAATTTCTCTTATTATTAACAAACGTAGTTGTTCATGTTCATCATGTAATAAATACCATTTATCAATTTCATCAAGGGCATCTTTTAGATTTAATTCAGAAATATATACAACATCATAACCTACTTCCAACATGTGTTTCATCGAGTCGGTTATCAATTGGTTTTGCTTTTCTTCGATTTGTTCAATTTCACTCAATTCCATCTTGATGAGTTCATGATTATCTGGATCGGCTAAGTAGGGCACAATCACTATTGTAGCGGGCCTATTTGACGAATCCAATGAGTCAAACCTTTCCAGTAATTCCTTGCGAATATCGCCCATCCCATTAGTAGCCCATTGTAGCGCTCCGGCTTCAAACTCCAATTCCCATGGTCGGTTTTCCTTGGCCCAGTTTTGATATTCAATCAATATATGGTCTGCGGCCATCGGATTTTTCAAATCATTTTGCCAGCCCAAAGCCAAAGCGGCATCCTCGTCGCTCCAGTTGTCAATAACAGAAGTTAGCCTGTGGCGTAAATTGACACTTAGATCAACTAAATATTCTGCCCTTTGCAATCGTTCACTAGAGGTTGCAGAATCCTTTGAAAGAAAATCTTCCAAAGCGTCAATAATTAATCCAGATTCACCCCATTCCTCCAATCTTGAGTAATACCAAGGGATGTCGGAATCGTCATCGGAATCGGTACTCACGGGCTCACCTAACCTTGCTAAGAACAGCCACAGCCTTTGAATGTGAGCAATGTTGGAGACAAATTGTTGCTTTTTTCCACCGAGATAAGGTAATGCCGTCATGTTTTAATTTGCTTAGAAAAATACCTTGTTTTCCACTTCCCCCTTTAGGGGGCGGTGAAATTTAGAAGGTCCGGAAAACACCTCCAAGAACCACGTTTCAGCCGCAGACCATAAAGGCATAAAGGAAAGGTGGGCGGTAATGGAACCCTTAACAGTACTTTTCAGCCTCACTTGTATTGGTGTTGGAACCGGACTTGGTTATTGGCTGAAGAGAGCCGATGACAAATTCATTTTAATCAACGAGACAGGAATTTTGCTGCAACAATCACAAGCTGCAAATTATTCTCACCTCAACAACGAAATCGGCGTATTACAAAATTCAGTTGGCGACATGTTAGGATTAATAGATGCCCTAAGAGCAACTAACCCTGAATTAGATGGTGCAATTCTTTCACACGCCACAATCACTCGCTTGGAAAACCTCGGAGAATTTGCCAATCAAGAGGACATTGACTCTGCGATTAGAGACTCCTTGCACTGTATCGAAACTCTTGTTTCAACAGTAAGCAGCGATACTCCAGTCGGTTCTGAAGGAGTTCTTAATTCAACGAGTGAGGCCTTGGTCATCCGACTTCTCGATCTATTTGTCAGCAAGAATGTGACACTAGAACAATTAGGAATGAGTTCACTTTCAGCACACAAACTCGGCCATGTTACTATGTCTCTGCGCAGATATGAATGGGCAGAATCTGCATTCGGCCTCGCCTACCAAGCATCTCCAGGCAATACCAATTTACTAGAAGGGTTGGAAAAGATTGCTATAATCAAGAGCGACCCTGTATTACGTCGCCATTGGCTAGAGGCTAGAATGAGCGTCACTCCAGACGACCCAGAATTACTTCGTGCACACGCACACTTGTTGGCGGGCTTAGGTGATGAAGAAGCAGAAAGAGACGTTCGTCGCTTAGAAGCACTCGGACTTGATACAGCAGCCGACCGCTCACTATTGTCAGGGCTACGCGCTAGAGCAGGCGCTCGCAGTGAAGCATTGGAAGCGATTGAAAACGCACTTGCTGAAGATCCAAGCATCGCCAATGACTGGTACAGTCATGCCAAATTACTCTACCAAGAAGAGGAGATGGGTAAGGCACTAACCTCAGTTGACCGTTGTTTAGAATTGAATAGACAACACGGTGAGGCATGGGCATTGATGGCAATTCTACTAGCGCCTAAGGAAAATAAACTCAAAGAGGCATTGAAAGCCGCAACACATGCAGTAGCACTAGACTGTGGTGGAGTAGAATTGATGTTGCTTAAAGTAGACTTACTAATCGCAAGCGGCTCTCCTTCTGATGCTGAAAAGGCACTGCAGAAGGCACTAGCAAATAACTCTCAAAACGGAGAGTTAAGAGCAATTATAGCCTCAAGAAAATTACTTGAAGGCAACTTCATGGAAGCACAAAAGTTACTCGATGAAACACCAGTTGGTATTGACCACACACTCCTACATGTTGTTGAGGGGCGCCTACATTTGGCCAATGCAGACAGAGCTCGTGATGGTACAGGGCAAACAGATGCAACTTTGTTAGCCGAGGCCTTTGTTGCATTCGATGAAGCGCTCAAATTAGATAGAGAATCGGGAGTTGCTTGGCTTGGACTTGCTAGAAGCAATCGCTTACTGCAAAATCTTGATCAAGCAGCAGAATCACTTGATAGAGCTCGAAGGTTATTACCAGAATCTGACCCGTCCGCATCGATTGAGTCGGCTTTGTTATCTCTTGACAATGGTGATATTTCAGCCGCTAGCACCTTTATTGACGCTGCCGACATACAGGGAGATAATGCAACAATTTCCTATGTAAGAGGCAATATTGCAGCCCGCAGTGGCCATTTAGAACAAGCCTTAACACATTATACTGAATCTCTGAAATATGACGCTGGACACATCCGTGCCCGTCTAAACAGATGTAGTGTTTTGATGGCAATGGACGAGGCAAAGAAGGCATTAGATGATTCAGAAATACTCTTAGATTTGGCACCAAGTTTGATTTTAGCACGGTTGCGAAGAGCAGAATCTTCCATGATGCTTGGAGAGTGGGAGCAGGCAAGAGACGATCTCAAAATCGTTCTAGAAAATGCACCTCATCACCACCATGCGCTAACACAACTCGCATCATGTCACATGTCATTGAAGAGGCCAGAAAGAGCAGAAGCACCGTTGAATGAAGCACTTAGATTAGTTCCTAACCACGCACCTGCTTGGCATCAACGCGGTTTACTTTACCTTGACTGGGGCAGAGAAGAAGCGGCGTTATCAGACTTTGAAGCAGCAATTCGTTCCGATTCTCAGCACTTGGATGCTCGACTACATATCGCGGCATTGCACCATGAAGCACAGCGACTTGACCAGGCTAGTGCAGCATGGAAGAGTGTACTTGCAATCGATGCAGACTGTCAAGTCGCCCGTACCCGTTTGGATGAATGTGAAATCGCTCAAATGACCGCTTCCAACTGATAGCGCTTGAAGCGAAGTGATTTGAACAAGGCCCTATGTGGGGCTGTTATGAGCCTAAGTATATCTGATATAGCGCCGAGTTTTAATCTTAATAATGCAAATCCAAAGCATGGAGGGGAAATGGTTTCTCTTGACCAAGCCAAAGGAGAGAATGGTACTGTAGTTGTTTTTGAATGCAATCATTGCCCATATGTTGTTGCTAGTTTTTCAAGAATGGATGCTATGGCCGAGTACTGTGCTGGCGTAGGAATTGGCTATGTTGGAATCAATTCTAATGATGCAAATAATTACCCAGACGACTCTTATGAAAATATGGTTAAGAGGGCGAATAAGGGATTGCCATACTCCTATTTACACGATGCAACACAACAGATTGCTCAGCAATATGGGGCTAAGCGAACACCTGAGTTTTTCTTATTTAATTCACAACTTGAACTAGTCTATCAAGGAAGAATGGACGATTCCCCTCGCAACCCTACAGAAGTCACAACATCTGAACTATCCGATGCAATTACGGCAATGCTAGCAGGTCAAACGCCTGCAGTAGTTCAAACCGATTCAATCGGATGCTCAGTAAAATGGAAGATGTGATTTCTCATAAGAAATTATACTAACCAATTTACTTGTTATTTCATATTTCTATCCAAAATCTACAACAAGTCCCGGCCAGTCGTTGTAGATTGTTCGAATGGATATCACAGGGGAGTTTTGGCAACAAATTGACGGTTGGGCGAGTCCAGCCTTAGGCGGTTTTCTAATTGCTATCGCTATTTTCTTACTGCTGTCCGGTTCAAAAAACATCAAAGTGTTTTCATTCTTTATCGGTTGCGCAATAGGAATGTTATCCAGTTCAATGTTGTATGATGCATTAGGGACGACGTTGGCGATATCTGCTGGCGACTTCACACTGATTGCGACAATTGGTTGCGGGATATTGTCATTATTATTCATCAGTTTAGTATCGTTAGCAGTGACACTTTACATTTCACTCAATGTGATGTTTGGGATCATATCTATACTAGAAAGCAATGGATATGATTTAGAATTAGGTGTAACAGGTGGATTATTATTCTTTATTTCCTGGTTTATGAATCGTTTTTTGAAAAAGAATCTCTATGTTTTCGGTTCTGCAGCATTGGGCGCATTAATGGCGATATACGGTTTCTCAGTGTTTACAGGGCAAACGCCTTCACAAGTGGACTTGGATAATCTAGTATTACAATTCGGCGGACTTGTGTTATTCATCAATTCGGTTCTATACCAGCGTTATCGCCACAAACAAGCCGAAAAAGCCGAAGAGGATGAAGAATTAAGGACAGTACCAAAATACCTCGAAAAGAATAATTAGAGCAAATTCGCCCACGGGTGATTGGAAAGGGTCCTTCGTTGCGGTGAGTTTAAACCCCGCCCTCCAATCCCAAAACCATGTCAATCATAGCAGCATACAACGAAGCATGGGATACTGGAAACGTCGAAGCCCTCGCAGAGATTATTCACGATGAGTTCGTCTTCAACCCTCACGTCGGGGGCGTCACCATGGGCAAGTCCGATGTTTTGGCTTTCGCTGGTAACAACGCACCAA
>JAPKFC010000080.1 GCA_028821785.1 Candidatus Poseidoniaceae archaeon
CCAAGGTTCATCGGTGATTTCTTCACATTCATCGCCAATATCCAAGAATGTGGTGGATGCTTCATGGTCGATTGAGGTTGTATTGCCTACCATTCCGGAAGACATTGCAAATAGAAGGAGGGCGAAAACACCAGCGTATACTATTCCTCCAAAAAGAACCAAATCTTCTTTACTACTCAAAAATGATTTGTTATCATTAGTTCTTCTTCGGCGAATAGTGCTAAGTTCCTTTGCGGTTTTATCGCGAATTTTTGTCTCGGGGTCAAGGCTCTCTTTAGGCATGTCTCCCCCGCTCGCCGACTTCCCCATATTATGAGAAGAAAAGCATTAGCACATGAAGTATACTCTTGAAATCTGTAAAAAACAGTTTCTGAAAGAAAAACAATGAATGCTAATCGCGAATATTTGAACAGTTGGTGGGTAAGGCCGGACTTGAACCAGCGACCTCGGCATCTTCAGTGCCGCGCTCTCCCAACTAAGCTACTTACCCGTACACATTGGCGAGCCCCCTCGCCATATCAAGGCTTTTGTTACAGTGCTTTGCTTCTCTCGAGGTCAAAGATTTATTCAATACCGTCAAGAATCAGTTTTTGAGCATCAAATAAGACCTCTAGTCCACCATCTGCATTACCGAGTAGTGCCATTAACTCATCCCCGGAGAATGTTGCTTCTTCTCCAGTTCCTTGAATTTCAACATATTTTCCATCAGCAGTTTTGACGACATTCATGTCAACATCCGCATTAGAATCTAACAGATAATCTAGGTCTAGCCAAACTTCGTGGTCAATCAATCCAACAGAGATTGCAGCCAAGTCGTGTGGGATAACAGCGTTTTCATGGTTGGTTGCCTCAACATCAGATAATTTAGGGGCGACCCAATTGCCTTCTTTTTGTTGTTCAAATGTTGGCCGAAGATCCTTTGGAAGACAAATTCCCTTAGCAATAAGTCTTCTAACCGCTAATCTCAATGCAAGATTTCCTGCAGTTATCGATGCACAACGAGTTCCTCCATCAGCATTTAGAACATCACAATCAACATTGAGTGCGATTGGACCTAGGGCCTCTAAATCAACAGCGGCACGTAATGAACGAGCAATAAGACGTTCAATTTCTTGAGTTCTTCCCTTTGCACCTCTTCTTTCACGGCGGAAGCGAGAATCGGTTGAACCCGGTAGAAGTGAATATTCAGCATGAACCCAGCCCTTTGAAGAGTCTCTTGGGAACCAACCAGGTAACCTTGATTCTTTTGTTACACACGCTAAAATTACAGTATCTCCTTGCCTGTAAAGAATTGATGCAAGTGCATTTGGTGTGAAATCTATCTCTACTTCAACATGTCTCATTTCGTCTTTTGCCCGTGTCGGTTCAAAACCGGTCTTGAATTTGCCCATGTCGGGGCGAGTAGGTTTGCTTCATCAAGGCTTCTCAAGGTAATTATTGTTCAACATCACATTGAAAGGTATGCTTTTACTCGGATGGTTATGTCCCTGCCGCGTGTCGCCATATGTGCAGTCGCCCGTACACCGATTGGTAAGCTGATGGGAACTCTATCCACTTTTTCAGCAGTTGAGTTAGGAATTCTTAGTGTCAAAGAATTATGCAACAGGATGAACATTAACGCCGCATCCGGAATTGTTGACGAGTTAATATTCGGACAAGTTTTGCAGGCGGGTGCAGGTCAAAACCCAGCGCGACAAGTCGCATTAGGAGCAGGATTGCCTGTTTCAACTCCTTGTATGACTTTGAACAAAGTATGTGGCTCATCCCTAAAAGCAGCAATGACGGCAGCCAATAGTATTCGTGCTGGCGAATATAATGTAATTATTGCTGGAGGGATGGAGAGCATGACCAATGCACCTCAGTTGTTAATGGGCCAAAGATCTGGTGCGACAATAGAGAATTCCAAACCCATAGATTCAATGATTCATGATGGACTTTGGGATGTTTATGACAATATACACATGGGCAATACTGGGGAAACTATTGCACAAGAATGTTCAATCTCCCGTCAAGATTCTGACAAATACGCAGCCAAGTCTCAACAAAAAGCAGCAACTGCGTGGGAAAATGGATGGTTTGATTGGGAGACCTTTAGTATCGAAATCCCACAACCAAAGGGCAATGCAATGCAATTTTCACGAGATGAAGGAATCCGCTCTGGTACCACTGCAGAATCTTTAGCAAATCTAAGGCCAGTATTCAACAAAGAGGGGCAAGTAACAGCAGGTAATGCAAGTACACTTAGTGATGGAGCAAGTGCAATCTTGTTAGTAAATGCTGATTTCGCCAAACAACAAGGTTGGGACATAATCGCTTATGTTGAAGATTATGTGACATCAGGTGTTGAGCCATCACGGGTCATGAGTGCTCCGATTCCAGCAATAAGAAATCTCTTGAAACGAAATAATTTAGAAGTATTAGATGTGGATATTTATGAGCATAATGAGGCCTTTGCAAGTGCTTCATGTGCTGTTGCCAAAGAAGTGGGGATTCCAGATGATAGATTCAACCTCCATGGTGGCGCAGTTGCTTTGGGTCACCCATTGGGTTCGAGCGGAACAAGGTGCTTGATCACAATGCTCGGAATCATGCGCAGAACAGGTGGTAAATCGGGAATAGTAACCCTATGCTTGGGCGGCGGAAATGCAGTTGCAATGCTCGTTTACAAAGAATAATCTACTATATAGTGTTTCATTATTGCCTTTTTTTAACTGATGGTGCTAAATAGGGTTGGCAGACGGCCACAGACATGGACACTGAAAATGTTACCTTCGCTGACCTCGGCGTGGACCCCAAGGTCGTACGTGTTTTACAGTCCCAAGGCATCCTTTCTCCCTTTGAAGTACAGCTTGCAGCTATACCGGATGGCATGGCAGGAAAGGACATTTGTTGCCGTGCTCCAACAGGGTCTGGTAAGACTTTGGCATTCGGACTTCCGCTACTAGCAAAGACTACAGAATCAAGACCATTCTGTCCAACTTCTCTAATTTTGACTCCAACCCGTGAACTTGCAGAACAAATTTACAATGTATTAGAGCCTCTTGCGTGGGAACTCAAATTGTATGTGCTTGCAGTTTATGGCGGTGTATCATACACTAAACAATTCAAAGCACTTGACCGTGGTGTTGATGTTTTGGTAGCATGTCCAGGTAGATTATTGGATTTAATTGACAGAGGCAATGTATCACTTCAAGATGTTAATTGTGTAGTTCTTGACGAAGCGGACAGAATGGCTGACATGGGATTCATGGAACCAGTTTGTAAGATTCTTAATATGTGTAAAAGAGAGAGGCAAACCATCCTTTTCAGTGCAACTTTAGATGAAGAAGTTGCAGATTTGGTTAGAGATTATCAAACAGATCCTGTAACAATTGAAGTTGGGCCAAAGGAAGTATCAATGGAATCAATGCAACATCTATTTTGGATGATTCCAGGTTCAAAGAAAGGACCAATAAGTGCTGAATTAATCCGAAAAACAGGTCGTGCTATTGTTTTCTGCCGTACACGCGCAGGTGTTGATAGAGTCGGAGATGAATTGGAATACGATGGAGTTTCAGTTGAAACATTACATGGTGGATTAAGCCAACATAACAGAGATAGAGCCATGGAAAGATTCCAGCATGGAGAAACAATGGCTCTAGTAGCGACAGATGTAGCCGCTAGAGGTATTGATGTTGCAGGCGTGAATTGTGTAATTCATTATGACCCTCCAGAAAACGGTAAGGCCTACAAACACCGAAGTGGAAGAACAGCTCGCGCTGGAACATCTGGAATTGTAGTCTCTCTCGTTCAAAAACCTCAGAAGAGGTCCTATGTCCGAATTCAACAACAAGTAGGAATTAGATGTAATTTCGATCCCCCAGAATTTTCAGAAATTCCTGAATTTGAAGTGGAATTTATTGCACCAAGAGCAAAATCATATGGACGTCAAGGTTCTAATTCTAGAAATAATAGCGGTGGAAGACATAATCGTAGTAATCACTATGGAAATAATAACCGAGGCGGAAACCG
>JAPKFC010000043.1 GCA_028821785.1 Candidatus Poseidoniaceae archaeon
CCGATATTACCGATGAATTGGTTGCAAACGGAATGAGGTGGGAAGCCGAATTGATTGGAAACTATACAATAAAGTCATTCAATAATAGTCAATCCGGATATGAAATTGGTGATTCTGTAAGTATTACAGTTCACCATGGTCGCGCCGTAATACTTTCTGCCAATGAAGATGCAAATACTGCTACAGCAGGATATGAAATAACAATCGAAATCACTGGAGAAGATAGTGATGGAAACACATTCCCTCAAAATGTTGAGTGGCAAGAAAATAATGGAGTCGCACATGATATTAATTCTACAAGTGAAGACGGAATCTATACCTATCAAGCAAGAATCGAAGGACCTCATCTCTTAACATACAGCAGTTCTCCAACAGTTGACAACGAAATACAGTTAGCGGTTAGTGCTAAGAGAATCGTGGCCCATCTAAAGGTTGAACTTTCGAGTGATTCAGTTGATCAACTTGGAGAATTTACAGTTAATGTGACAGCATTTGATGAGTTTTGGAATAAAATACCTGTACCGCCGAGTACACTTGTTGATTCAACTGGAAGAGCGGAGATACTCAACCAAGGTGATGGTGTTTGGAGAATTATCACTCTCGATGAAGGTAGCCAAACAATCACGGTGCAGTCAGGACAGCAAATCGAAGAACGAACCTTCACTGTAACTGGAACACTCGAAGGATTCTTTGAAGCAGGTGGTATTTTGTATTACATCGGAGCATTTTTGGCAGCAGCAATCGCTATTGTTCTATTGATTGTATTGAAGATTGTCTTAACTGGAAATGATGACGAATGGGACGAGGACGAAGAAGACGAAGAGGATGTTGATGAACCAACACGTGAGAGAAGAAAACCAACTCGCGGCGGTGCAGCAGGTCCATCTGGCCCTGCTCCCGAGCCAGAACCTGAGCCAGAGGAAAACGATTACAGCAAAGATGAAAGCTACCGCATTGACGATGAAGGAACTGAATGGTGGAAAGATGATGCTGGAACTTGGTGGTATCGCCAACAAGGCGAAGATGGTTGGTCCCAATGGGAAGACTGAACATCGAGTAACTTAGTTGTCAGGTGGTTCTATGATAGGCGATGCAAATAATAAAAAATACTTATTTGCTTTGATTCTAACAATCTTGTTAACCCAAGCATTTCAGCCGATGACAGTTGAATCATTAGATGATGATGTTGCAATGCTAGCGGGTGCTCCAACTAGAATTGAGGTGACCTCACCACAATATTCTATGACCGCTGATGAAGTTGTTGTTTTTGAAGCAGTATTGTATGATTCTGTAAATAATGTTGCGCAGGGAGAAGTTACTTGGAGTTGTAGCAATGGAACTATTGATAGCAATGGTTTATTCTTTCCTTGGACCGCAGGATTGATTGAAATTCGCGCTGATCACGCTTTATTGAATTCAACATATGACATCACAGTTACATCAGGTCAAGCAAACACATTACGGATTACGACACTTTCACCTCAGGTTTTACAACCTTATACATTAAGTGCTAATGAAGTAGATTCAAGAGGTAATGAAAAAGTTAGCACCGATGTAGTTTGGACGATTGATGGAGATTATATTGGTCAGGGAAATCCTCAATGGATTGCTGAAGATATTGGAAATACTAATCTGAGAGTGCGTTTAAATCAAATGGAATCTAATGTTGTTGTCGAAGTACTTCCGGGAAATCCATTTGAGTTTTTACTACCTGAAGGGATTCAAGTTCGCTCTGGGCAATCTGTTTTGCTAGAGCCAAAACTAGTAGACGCTAACGGTTTCTCAATGAATGTTTCAAACGCTGGTTCAATTTCATGGTACGCAGAAAATGGTTCAATCAATAATCAAGGATTGTATCAAGCATCAGCACCAGGGCTTTGGAATATTTCAATTTCAGCAGGCGGAATATTTGGTAATGGTAACCTATATGTTGTACCAGCCAATGCTATGATTTCACAATTGGTTATAATGGAGGACCTAGAGTCGTATGCTGCCGGTACTGCATACGAAATTGCAACTATTAGAACTGACAATAATGGAAATTCTGGTTATGTCATCCCTCCATTATCAAATTGGTCAATTTCAAGTGGAGGACTCCATTATGAAGATGAAAAGGTTTGGTGGACTCCTAGTTCAACAGGACAAGTAACACTACAAGTTGTCGATGAAGATGTTCCTTCTAGTCTAGAAGTGAATGTAGTTCATGGAAATGCAATAGACGCTAGCCTATCTTTTAGTAAATCTCATTTGACAGCAGGAACTCAGTGCGTTGTATTCTTTGAAGCGGTTGACCGTTCTGGCAACCATTGGTCAGTAGATGGAGAAATCACTCTAGCCACGGGTAATGCTTCTTTGACTCAGATTGAGTCAGACCATGCAATATTCAATCCACAAATAGTTGGAACATGGAGATTTGAAGCCACCTGGTTTGACAATTCTACAGATTCAAGATATAATGTGGCCAATCAAATTGAAGTTAGCCATGGCCATCTTTCGTTTATTCATCTAAACGGAAACTCGATGATATTACCTGCAGATACTCCATTCTTACTAGAGCCACAATTTACTGATGCCTATGGGAACCAAATAGTTGGAGTAAATGTTAATTGGACTATTGACGATATAGATTCAACATTAGAGATCATTTTATCACAAGGATATTTTTCTTCTTCAACAGTTGGTGGTCACGAAATAAGGGCAAATGCAGATGGTATTTTTTCAACGATAAGATTGACAGTTGTAGCAGGTTCAGCACAGCATTTGATAACTGACAAGGATAGTGGTTTTACAGCGATTGCAGGTGAGGAAACGGACATCTTCGTTCAAGTGGTTGATATTCATGGAAATACTGCACCGAGTAATGAATTAACCAATGATTTACCGCTTTCAATTGGTGTTTTGGAGACTTCATCTGCAGGAATTGGTTATTGGACATTCACGGGCAAGGCAGCAGGAATATACACATTGACAATTGCAGAAGGAGATGCCCATCGAGAGATTGCATTGACTGTATTGCCTGGTAAAGCAGTTCGTATTGAGGCAGAAATAGATGGTGACGCATTCTCGCAAGGCGATGTATTTTTACTAAGGGCAAATGGTATTGATTCATTTGGAAATCAAATTGAAATAGATGCGGAAAATACTACTATTTCTTGCACAGCAGGACCAACATCACATGTGACAACGGATACATGGGAAGTGGAGATCACATCTGCTGGAAACGATCGTTCCTGTACAATAATGTGGGAAGGAATAATTGCTCAAAATTTCTTTGATGTTGAATCGGTATTGCTTGGTGGATCAGTTGGCTCCACAAATACAGCAATGGGATTGGGTGCATTCCTTCTTTCTCTTGTTTTGATTACACTTGTCGTCCTAATTCGCAAAGCCAATCAAGTCCCTGAGGATGAATGGATCGAAGATGCATTTGATTACGATGAAGAAAAACCTGAAAGTTCATCCTCACAGGAAGATGAAGAAGAAGAACAATCCGAATCAGATTCTGCAAGCGATCAACAAACTAATGGTGACTGGATTGACAAAGCCATGAAAACCGAACTAGCAGCAGCGGCTGCAGAGGTTGGAGTAATGCAAGCAGCACCGGGTACAGAACAAGGTTCAACTGGTTGGTATGTAGATGTCAGCGAAGAAGTACAGTACTGGGATGTTACTGACGATGGTACTTGGAATAGAGTCTCGTGAGAATCACACAATCATTCTAATAATTGTGCGATAACTTTCATCTCAACAGCAATCGGTGTAGGTAATGCTCGAATTGCTAATGTAGTCCTAGTAGGTCCTATTTTACCTAATGTTTCAGCCCAAACTTCATTGTAGCCTTGGAAATCTCTCTTCATATCAACTAAGAATGTTGTAACATCAATAACTTGCTCTAAAGATGAGCCCGCTTCTTCTAAGATTAATGCGATATTGTCTATTACAGCTTTAGTTTGGGCTTTGATATCATAATCAAGAGGCTCTCCATCTTCGTCATGTATTGGACCACCTGGGATTGAGTTTGTCACCGCTTGACGTGGACCTACTCCTGAAAGGTAGAGCAAATCTCCTACGCGTCGCGCATGTGGATATGCGCCTACTGGCTTTGGAGCAGAATCAGTATTGACTGAACCATCTACCGTTGTAGGCTCCCATAAAGCAGGACCATTCTCTTCAGCAGTTGTGATTTCATCAATTGTTTCAACTTCTTCGTCAATAGCCGTAGCCTCTGGATCGTTTGAATCTAGTACACTGCGGTCGCCATGGAAATATTCTACATCGTCCTCGTCATATTCCTTATCACCAGTTCCACATGAAGCAGGGTCTAAGTGTATTACCGCGGCTCCAGCGCCATGAATTGCTTCATAGGCCAATACTTCTCCAGTCAAATCATTTCGATTATCGTTGATAGCTGAAAGCCACCACATTGGCTTGAATGCTACAACTTTCCGGATACGAATTTGTTTTTGAATTGTGCGTGATAATTGACCTACATCTTCAAGCCGTCCCTTTTCCATCAATTCAAGGATTTTACAATTCCACTCATCATCTTTCAAAGAATGAATTTTATCATCAGCGGGGTCAATATTTTCGGTAAACATTCTATTGGAAAGTGACATTGCAGTAATTGCTATTGCTTTTCGTCCAGTACTACGGACAACGTCTAAGCATGCTTTTGCCATTACCGAGGTTTCAGAACGATTGGCATAAACGTTGGAAGAAACTATTACTGCTGGAATTGCATTATCGGGATTTAATAGTTTTAGAGCAACAACTGAGCCAACATCTATTGGGAATCCATGGTAGTTTACTGTACGACTCTTTAGGCCACGCTGATGATTTGCTTCGTTCCAAGCATTAGCAAATTCAGAATCTATATTGAAAGAATAAGGTATTGAGCCAAGGTCATGGAAATCATGGTCGACCATGACCCATTCTGGATTAGGATCGGCTTGAATTTGGTGACCAATGATACTAGGCCAAGTTGTTGAGTAAATAATTAGTAAGTCAGCCTCACTATTTTTGATGCGAAGGGCAGCTTCATCAAATGCCTCTCTAAGTTTTGTCCAACCAGGGTTTTGTTCAGGAACTAAGTAGGTATGAGGGTGGACAGGAACAATGTATGAGCCTATGATTTCACCGTCACTCATTGTGATTCCTCCTCATGCTTGTAACAAGGCCATTCTACTACCGCATTACCTGTTCCGATGATAGTTCCATATCCATGCAGTATTGCAGGGTAATCTGGTGTATCTAGGGCAGAGATAAGCCATGACAATCCTCCTCCATCACTTTCTGCAATCGCTTGTTCAATAAATTCAGGCATCTCATCGAGGATTCTCTGAGTTTGTCCTGAACGAATATAATCAATAATTCTCATATCCCAAAGATGCATTGCATGGCTTGCAATATGCTCTTTACTCATGTCTTCAGGAATCTCTGATTCGGTGGTAAAGTGGCGATGTGATAGAGAATTACTTGCCAAAATAACTGCCTTCTTACCACTTTCTTCAATAGTTTCTCTAGTGATTCTTCCCAGTTCAATCATCATCTCCTGCATTACTTCAGCGGAATAATAATCAGTAGAACGGTTTGATGAGATCACCACTAAGGGTTTGTCCCATTTTGGATTAAATAAATGTCCAGTAGTAATGGTTCCATAATCAACTCTAAAATCTGGATTTTCCATCATTTTGACTGCCAATCCAGCCTTTTCTGCATTATCATGGATTTGTTTTGCTAATTCAACATCAATATTTAGGTCATAATGGTATCTAAATAAGTTTGGAAAAACGGGGTCGACACTCAAACTTTGAAAGTTTTCTAATCCTAAAAAGTGAGTTCCTACATAAGTTTGCCAGTGAGGAGAAAGAATTACTATTACATCATGTTCAATTTCTGAAAGAGATTCACGCAGTCTTTCATATCCCCAACGCAATTGTTCCCAACCACCTTCGGAAGTCGGTTCATTTTGGTCTGGATTTTCTGCATAAACCAAATGAGGGGGGTGAGGTGCAATGCATCCTGCGACTATTCTCCCCTTCGCCATATCATGACGCAAAGGGTGAGGGTCTTTATCGGATTCGGCCAATGCCGTTATTTTCAAATTGAAAACCCGAAGACTCAAGGATAAATCGCTTCTCGCCAACAATATGGCTGAAGTGGATGTACAACCGGTTTCAACCAGTGGTGGGCAAGAGTGGAACTCCGTTGCTGGATGGTTACCAGAATCGTTTCGACATGCCATCTCCCCAATGCTGATAGGTGCGCTATTCGGAGCGTTTTGGCAGTCGATAGTTCTTCCCAATATGGCCTATAGTTATCCATCACCAGTTCAAGGTGCGTTCATTTTGGCGCTATTATTTTCACCTCTAATGTACAAATATCTACTACCCGATAACAATGGTGACTTGAAAGAATACGCCATGGGGCTGGGTATTCTTGGGCTTGCCTATTCATTCATTTGGGTTTCAGGATGGGGTGCAATGTTTTGTGGAGGATATCTTTCAGTATTGATTTGGGTTTGGATCAATACTACATGGTGGCAATATGAGTTGCCTTCATTCCGTTATGGAATTTGGCATGCGATTGGAATTGATATTGGTGCCTTCGGTGGAGCGGTTCTTGCCTTCATCTATCTGTGACAATAAATCATTCTGAATATGATTCATCTTCACTAGGGAAGTCTCCAGAACGAACATCATCACAATATTGTGTGATTGCATTGTTAATGTCGGTTGATAGATTCAAATAGCGACGTAAGAAGCGTGGTGAGAAATCCATGGTGATTCCTAGTAAGTCGTGGAGGACAAGTACTTGTCCATCACAATCAGGTCCAGCCCCAATACCAATGGTTGGGATAGAAATAGATTCACTTACTTTCTTGGCTAGTTCGCGAGGTATCTTTTCCAATACAATCGCAAAGCAACCAGCATCTTCCAGCAGTTTAGCATCCGAGATTAGTTTCGCAGCTTCTTCTTCTTCCTTTGCTCTAACCGTATAGGTTCCAAATTTGTAAATTGACTGAGGTGTAAGTCCGAGGTGACCCATTACTGGGATTCCTGCGGTCAGAATTCTTTTTACCGATTCAACTACTTCAGAACCGCCTTCAAGTTTTACTGAATGTCCATTTGATTCCTTCATTATCCGTACTGCAGATTCTAGAGCGACTGTAGAATTACCTTGATATGAGCCAAATGGCATATCAACAACGATCAATGCTCTGTCAACTGCTCTTTCAACACACTGTGCGTGGTAAATCATATGGTCCAATGTAATCGGTACAGTTGTTGCATGACCGGCCATGACATTAGATGCAGAATCTCCTACGAGAATAATATCGACACCGGCTTTGTCAACCAGTTTAGCCAATGAGAAGTCATAGGCTGTCAGCATGGTGATTTTTTCACCCGCACTCTTCATTTCTTGCAAGGTGTTTGTAGTAACCTTCCTCGCTTGGCCATGAATGGACATAACACTGCCAACCGTCAAGTAGTTTTCAATCAATCGCCGGATATCATTTCCCAATTAGCATCGCCACATTTGTTATGACCGGTCACTTATTGGCTATGTGTGGGACAGACTATGGAGCACGATATTTTCTTCTCAATCAGTCAAACTCCAAATGCTGAGGGATATGTTCCTAGCGAGCAAGAGATGTTCACTAATTATTACCAGCAATTGCAATGTGCAGACGATTTAGGCTTCGGTGTCGGCTGGTTAGCCCAAGCACACCTATCAACTGAAATTCAAAAAAGTAACTCCAAACCTGTTGTTCCACATTGGCAGGGCGAGGTTGGATTGTGTACCGATTTCCCGCAGTTGGCCATGGATTCTTTTAGAAGAACTAAGAATATTGAAATTGGCAGTGCAGTTCTCTCAATACTTGCATCAGGAGGGCCAATAGCTCAAGCAGAAAGAATCGCCAATACTCTAAATTTACTCGGAATTGATGCAAATGAAAAACGCAGATTGCACGTAGGATTTGCAGCAGGACGCTTTGAATTCATGGCAAGGCCCTACGGCATAGTACCTCGTAATTCGGTAGAAGAGGCAGCATGGCCAGCATTAAGGGGGCAAATCTTCATTGAAGCAAGTGATATATTCTTGAGGTTGTTAAGAGGTGACACAATTAATTCCACTCAGACTTTCAAGACCATCTTGACAAGAGCGAATTTCCGCAGCGATGAAGACTGGCAAGCAGTTCAAGATGCAGCAGTTGAGTTTGAAGGACTTGACTCCGTTCCTGAAGAAATTGAAATTCCTAAGCGTTATGTATTTGAAGATTTGAAAATAATTCCACAAAACTTCCGCCGTGAATTATTGCAATTAGTTGCAGGAACACATGATCCTAAAGCGCAACAATTTGTCAATACAATTCTTCCAGTAAAGGTCTTCAATCTATCGATTACCAAGGATGAAATCATTGATGCTACTCACCAAAAAATGTCCGAATTATATCACCCCGATGGTGGCCAGTGGAAGCGTAGTGATATGCCTAGAACTTCTTTTGTTTTTATTAATGCAGAGCAAGGACTTACTCCAGAGCAACAGACAAAAGCAGCACATCAAGAAGCAAATTCTGCACTAGGAGCTTATTGGAATGCATTGGAGGGTACAATTGACCCTTCCAAAGTAAAAAGCGCTTCAAATAACGCACTTATTGGTAATCCTCAAGATATCGCAAAA
The DNA here is from genome assembly GCA_028821785.1 of Candidatus Poseidoniaceae archaeon. Lineage (GTDB taxonomy): Archaea > Thermoplasmatota > Poseidoniia > Poseidoniales > Poseidoniaceae > MGIIa-L1. The sequence goes on from JAPKFC010000043.1 coordinate 8,686, forward strand.
CAAATGGTCGAGCGTTTCCACCCACAAGATAGAGTCATGGCCTGGTTTGATTTCTTCAATCACGATAGTGATAGAGTCTGCCGTAATATGACTGCATATATGGAGCAGGTCGTACCATTGGTTGAGGAATTATTGGAGTGAATATTATGGAAATCCGGCATGATGATCACTCTGCGGTAAAGCCCGGTAATCCTGGGTCTGCATTGTTTCCATCCTCTCCTCTTGGAGAATCGATAGAAGGTATTCCAACCGGCCGAGAAGTTGCATGGGAGCCACTTGTTGATTACCGCAGAAACGGTGTTTCTGAAACTACCATACACGGTGCGGTTGCATGGGCACATGGCGATGAAGTCATACATTCCTTCGGAGGCAATGTACTGTGTTATGGACGTTCGATGATGAAGCCATTTATGCTCAAAGCATTCACAGAAGAATTAGAGGATTGTAGTTGGGAACAAAAGGCGATAGCAGTTGCTTCACACAATGGTGATACCGAACATGTCGCTGCCGCTCAATCGCTACTTAGCGAATCTGAATGGCCATTGATGCTAACTCCATTAGACGTACCTCTAATCCAATTCGGACGTCAAGTAAGAAGGCCACGCCGTTGGTTTCACACCTGCTCGGGTGAACATTCTGCGATATTGCATGGTTGTCGCAAAAAAGGATGGAATAGAGCAGGATATACTCTGCCAGGGCATGAAGTATTCACAGCCTATATGGCTGAATTAAGAAAATATCTCGGTCAAGATTGGCAACCACTTCGCATTGCAAAGGATGGATGTGGTTTGCCCACAGTTTCCAATACTGTCGCTGAATTAGCACAAATTTACGCAGGTCTTGTTCGTGATAAAGATGAAGATTGGATCTGGGAGGCTATGATTAAACATCCCGATTTAGTTGGAGGATTCAATCGTTTGGATTCAACTGTATTGAAAGCTGGGGATGGGAAGGTAATCGCTAAAGAAGGAGCAGATGGTTTACTTGGTTTAGCGATTGAACACCCCGATTACCCAAAAGGTCTCGGTATTGTAATCAAAATCGCCCACGGCTGGAATTCACAAGCAACATGGTATCTTGCAAGGGCTGTATTGGGAGTACTTGGAATTGATTTGAGAAACCCATATCCATTACACCGCCAGAAAGCATTTGTTGTTCCCGGTATCGTTCCAGAAGAATATTTAGAAATTTTGAGTTCACTTCCAACTTGGGATGAATGGGATCCTGATGGTGACCGTTGGCTATACGATGTGGAGGTCTGAAAATGATAATCAGCAATTTCATCGATGGCAAATTCACAGAACCGATTGAGGAGCGTATGATGGATAATTTCAATCCAGCCGATGGAACACATATCGCTACGATTCCTAGAGCATCTGCTGCTGATGTAGATGCAGCGGTATTATCCGCAAAGAAAGCACTACCGCAATGGTCTGCATTAACCATCCTTGAAAGAGCGGACTGGTTAGATAAAATCGCAGATGCATTAGAGGAAATAAAGGAAGAGATAGCACAAACTGAATCACTGGATACAGGTAAGCCAATTTCACTTGCTCGTTCAACCGATGCCGCTCGTTCAATTAGCAATTTTCGTTTCTTCGCAGAATTTGCAAGAAGCCAGGAACCTCTAGTGTTTGAAATGTCAGATGCTACAAATTATGTTCACACTTCACCCCTCGGAATAGTTGGATTAATCACTCCTTGGAATCTTCCGTTATACCTTCTAACTTGGAAAGTTGCACCAGCATTACTTATGGGTAATTGCATAATTGCAAAACCATCTGAAATCACACCACTAACAGCCAATTTACTGGCCCGTACAATGCAAAGATTACAACTTCCAGATGGCGTTTTTAATCTAGTTCATGGCTTGGGACCAGAGGTTGGACAAGCCATTCTTGAGCATCCTGATATCGGCGGTATATCATTCACTGGAGGCACATCTACTGGACGTATTGTTGCGAGAACTGCAGCCCCTTTATTCAAGAAGTTGTCTTTGGAATTGGGAGGTAAAAATGCAACCATTATTCTTGATGATGCCAATCTTGAATCAGTGGTTCCAGGTGTTATTAGAGCAGCATTCACTAATTCTGGACAAGTTTGTTTGTGTGGTTCAAGAATCTTAATTCATCAATCAATATATGATGAATTTTGTAAACAATTCGTTGAACAAGTCGATGCTATGGTCGTAGGTGATCCAAGCGACGAATCAACACAATTGGGTTCAGTTATCTCAATGGAACACCTACAGAAAATAGAATCATATATTGATTTGGCTATCGAAGAAGGTGGAGAGATTCTCAGTGGTGGAAGCCGTGCTATGACTGGACAAGTCGGGCCAAATCCAGCAGGGGCATACATTAGGCCAACCGTTATTGGAGGCCTTAGTCATCTGTCAAGAACTTCTACAGAAGAGATATTTGGTCCTGTCGTAACCCTTCATTCCTTTACAACAGATGATGAGGCAATTGAGATGGCCAACTGTACTGAATACGGATTAGCAGGTTCTATCTGGACTGAGGATGCTGAAAGAGGTAGGCAATTAGCCGAGCGAGTCGATAGTGGAATGGTCTGGGTCAATACATGGATGCACAGAGATTTACGCACTCCATTTGGTGGAGTAAAGAATTCTGGAGTCGGTAGAGAGGGCGGCCGTTGGTCACTTTCATTCTTTTCAGAGATGACCAATGTCTGTGTTAAACGCTGAATATCTCTATTGCTTCTTAGCATCTGGATTAGCTTGAATATCTGCCAATGCATTTATTCTAACTCTAACTTGAGCTGGTGTAGGTAGGTTTTGTTGAAGGAATGCATGTAAACAATCTGAAAGATGTATCATTGCAGATTCATAATCTTCATTGATTTCACAAAGATCAGCCAATCCCCAATAAGCAACTAATTGACCAGATAGATCTCCTAATCGTTTTGCTATTTCTAAGGATTCTGTGTACAAATCTCGGGCTGAATCAAAATGCCCGATAGTTGCTTGACTATGGGCTAAATCAGACATTGCTTCAATTTGCCCATCTTCATCGTTATCACGCATTAAGATCTCAACTCTTCTTGTCCCTAGAGCGATTGCGGTATCGGAGTCTTGTTGTTTCTTAGCAATCGCTTCCAATACAGCGATTCCATATACAATCCCTTTAGAATCTTCTATCTTTTCTCTAATACGAAGTGATCGTGATGCACTCGCTTTTGCTTCATCAAGGTCATCCGCAGCGAGTTGTAATAATGCTACATGATGGAGAACTGCAGCTGCTAATTTTTGTGCTTCTGTTATCTTTTCAGATTCAACTGCCAGTTGATAGAAAGAGTCTATTGAGGCATTGATATGCTTAAGTGACTCAAATTTTGTCCATCCAGATTCAACTTCATTTGCGGCTACTTCAGCAGCATGGTCAAGTAATTTTTCAGCCAATTCATTATCGTCAAGTTCTATTGCGAGGGGAATTAATCGAAGTGCTAACGGTGTGTTAATATCACTCATTGCACCTCCGGAAGTGAGCATCTCAAGAATCATCTTGGCTCTTTCAGGACTGACTGAACTCTCCATGTCTTCACCTCATCTGCCCTTGTTTTTGAAGTCGTGCATCAGATCGAACGCAATCTTCCGCCATCAACAGCCAAAGAGACTCCACGTATACCGCTAGAAGCAGGTAGTGCTAGGAATGCGATTGCAGATGCAGTTTCCAGAGGGTCTATCAGGCGCCCAATTGGTACTTGAACCATCCAACCCTCTTGAATATCTTCAACACTCTTACCAGTTTTTTCGTTGATAGATGCTGCGAGAGAACCAAGTCTTTCCGTATCTGTAAATCCTGGTAAAACATTGTTGATTGTGATACAAGCAGGCAATTCTCTTGACAGTGTTTTGGACCATGAAGCCATTGCACCGCGCAAGGTATTAGACAATCCTAAATTTGGAATTGGCTCTTTTACCGAAGTAGAAATTATTTGAATAATTCTTCCATAACCCTCGGCTTCCATACCAGCAACTACCGCCTGAACCATTGTATGTGATGCATGGAGATGGCGCTTGAAAGGTCCTTCCAAATCCGCCAAATCAACTCCAAGAAGAGGTCCGCCCTTCGGACCGGCTGCATTATTGATTAGGATGTGAATCGGCCCCTTTGCAGATATTAGTGCCTCAACAGCAGGTCTGATCGCTTCTGTATTTTCAAGATCTAGCGAGAGTGAGGAATGAGAACCATTTCCTAGTGCTGAAAGTTCAACACATAATTCATTCAAAGCCTCTGTGTTTCGAGCACAGACCGTCACACTAGCCCCTGCTTTTGCCAGAATCTTTGCAGTAGCAGCACCAATTCCTTTGCTTGCACCACACACTAGAGCATGTTTGCCTTTAAGGGCAGTATTGGAGTACGGATAATCGTCGCCTAGAAGGTCCATGTGTCATGCCACGCGGCATTGCGTCATAGGCATTTCCTTAGAGAATATTTTCAAAAACGACTCAAAGCCAATCAGTAATTGCATTAAGTTGCACAAGCCAATCATCACTTGCAATATCAATAATTGAAAAGTGATCACCTGGCAACCATAATTCATTGACTTCATCATCGCGTTCTTTCATCATTTTAGCATAAGCCTCAGATTGACTTAGTGGCACCTCAGTATCTTCAGCACCATGAATTAGAAGAATCGGGCAATCAGCAGGATTTGTGAGCGGATTTAATTGATCCCAAAGAGTTGGATTCTCTTGAGGAGAGCATCCAATCCATTTTCTTACAGCATTGCCCTCATCTGAGAGTTCACTTTCATCTGCTGCTATTAGGTCTGTAATCGGCGCTTGAGCAATGGCCAACCAGGGCTTTCGTTCAGCCTTTGCCGCCAATAATAGGGCGAGATGTCCACCAGCGGAATGACCCATGATCATCGACCTCTGAACATCTATATTCGGTAATAGGGCAAGTTGGCCCCATGCTCGCAGAACATCTGATAAAGTATCCATCCAAACACCTTCATCGCCTTCCTTCCAGCGCTTGAATTCAATATTCCAAGCCGCTATACCTGCTTCTGCGAGATCCTCAGCGATAGGTTTCATCAATTCTGAAGTGAATTGCTCTTTCCAAAAACCACCATGAATTAGCATCACACATGGAATATTACCCGCCTTTTGGTATGGCGATTCATCATCGGGCATATACAAATCAGCATATTGCCATGGTTCCGCACCCCATTGCATTCTGTCGCAGGCCATGTTACTGCGAGGGGCTCTAGATACCCGTTGTTTTCGGTCACTTGTTCTGAAATCAAGGACAAATTCGCTTTCTATCGCGAGGGAACAAAACAGTTTCACGAACATTCTTAGCTCCTGTCAATTTCATTAGAATCCTTTCAACACCAAGTCCCCAGCCAGCGTGTGGTGGTACTCCGTGACGGAATCCAGCAACATAGAATTCAAATTCTTCAGGGTCTAAATCCATATCCTTTAGATTTTCGATAAGAACATCAATACGATGTTCACGCTGACCTCCAGAAGTTAATTCGTCCCTTCCAAAGTTTAGGTCAAATCCTCGGCTTAACTGGCGGCCAGTGCTACCCATCTCTCCTTCGATGTGATGGATGTAAAACGGTTTTAGTTCCATAGGCCATTGAGGTAGGAAATAGAATTGAGGTAAATCTACAGCGAGCAAATCTGAATTTTCAGCATCTATGTCATCGCCCCATTCTATCTTTCCACCTTTCTCTTTGATAATTCTAATAGCATCACAATATGATACACGTGGGAATGGTAGTTCAGGTACGATTAATTCGATTGGTTCTTCATCTTGAGTTGCTCGGAATTGATTGATTGTAGCAATGTGAGCTAGACATTCTTCATCCTCTGAGATAGATTGCCAAATATGGTGGATCATTCTTTCCAAAATACCCATTACATCTTCATCGTTAGCCCAAGAACACTCAATATCAAATGAAATAAATTCATTCAAGTGACGATATGTGTCATGCTTTTCTGCTCTAAATGCTGGACCGATTTCGTAAATACGTCCAAGGCCGCCAGACATACACAATTGTTTGAATAATTGTGGAGATTGGTTTAGGTAAGCAGGTGTCTCAAAATAGGTCATAGGGAACAAATCAGTACCGCCTTCGGTAGCGGTAGCAACTATTTTTGGAGTATGTGTTTCAATAAATCCTTCACTATTCAATTTGTCCCGACCATACTGTAAGACCTTTCCACGGAGGCGGAACATTGCATTGACATGTGTGCGACGAAGATCTAAGAATCGGTTGTCGAGTCTCGTGTCGAGTGCTACATGGACTGTATCTGTAACTCCTAAGGGAAGTGGTGCTTCAGCACGTGCGATTAGATTGACGGAAGTTGCTACGACTTCGTATGCTGGAGGTGGTGTAGGCACTCCCTCCTTCGCCTTTGGTGGGCGCTTCTCAGAAACTGTACCAGTAAACTGTAGGGTTGATTCACGGGTCATTCGCTGTACTAAATCCAGCGCTTCCTCACCGATATTATCTTGTTTCAAGAATACTTGTGTTTTTCCAGTCCCATCTCTAAGGTCAACAAAACAAATCGCACCTTTGCCGCGATTCGCTTCCATAAAGCCTGCAATCGTCACTTCACTATCAACAAGTTCGGCACCTTTGCTCTGAATTTCACCTAGAGTATGGGTTCGATATGCGGTTGGCACATAGTGGCTCATGGTGCTGTGGGGCGGTCTGCCTCACATCAAAACATCGGTTCATCAATTAGCGTAATTAAGCGTATATTGAGTATTCATTGAATGAATTAATTACAAAAATATTACCTTTAAGAATATTATTTGCCAATAATAGGCGTATTATTCATAAATGATTGTCTTGGGGAGCGATATATGCTGGCTGACCTGTTCTCCTCGGAATCCGTTACTAGTGGACATCCAGACAAATTATGTGATGCCATTTCTGATGCTATTGTGGATGCGTGTCTTAGCGTTGATGCAAACGCAAGGGTTGCTGTTGAAACCTGTGTAAAAGGAAAAGATGACAAAAGTTTAATCGTGCTTGTAGGAGAAGTTTCTCTTTCAGGGAATACACCTGATTACCAAGCGATTGCTCGTAACACTGCAGCCGCTATTGGATATACCAGTCATGCGATTGGGATGGATGCAATGTCTCAAGAATTATGCGATGTACAAGTCCACATTACTACTCAAGCGGCGAATATCGCTCAAGGTGTCAACAAGGATGGACTGCAACAGGGTGCTGGTGATCAAGGACTAATGTTCGGATATGCTTGCACAGAAACAGAATCATATCCTGAATTAAAGGGTCGCTATTTTCCGCTAGCAGCCGCACTTTCACAGAGGTTAACTCGCAGGCTTAGCGCAGTGCGCGAACAAGGAATTTTGACTTGGGCTCGCCCCGATGGCAAGTCTCAAGTGACAGTTGAGTATGATGAAGATGGTCATATCAAGCGTGTTCATACCGTCATTATTGCAATTCAACATGACAAGCATCTGAAAGACCGATTCGATGGTGATGAAGCAAAGGAACTGGAATATGTTAAGCAACAAGTTACTGAGCATGTTGTAAAGCATTCAATTCCTGCTCAATTACTCGACGAGGATTACAATCTAGTGGTAAACGGAACTGGGCGATTTGCAGACCCGGGCGGTCCATATGCAGATGCAGGTTTGACCGGTCGTAAAATCATTGTAGATACCTATGGGGGAATGGGCCGTCATGGCGGTGGTGCATTCTCTGGCAAAGACCCTTCAAAGGTTGACCGCTCAGCAGCATATGCCTCAAGATGGGCTGCAAAGCACGTAGTTGCTGCTGGATTAGCAGATATTTGTGAGATTCAATTAGCATATGTTATCGGAGTTGCAGAACCTGTAAGTTTGAGGGTTGAAACCTTCGGAACTTCTTCTCTATCCGATAGACAAATCGCTCAAAAAGTTTCAACCGTTTTTGATTTCAGACCTGGTGCGATTGCAAGTGATTTGAATTTGCTAAGACCAATCTATTCCTCATGCGCAGCTGGAGGTCATTTCGGAAGAGTTCCGGGGGCTAACGGCGAATTCCCTTGGGAAGTCATCGATTCAGCAAAAATTGCAGCATTACAATCCTGAGTCTGCTTAGCAACTCAAAATGTAGCCATTATACCGGCCCTTAGGGCCGAACCTCTCAAGTGGGATGGATACCCCGCTAGTTTTGGTCCTATGTCTTCACAATCAACCCGTGCAGTGGCTCTCGTTGTTGTATTGCTTATTGCAAGTCTAACGCCGTTAGCGTTTTCAGCCGCTGCAGATGAAGCGATTCAGCTCTCAACAGATGTAACTCATGTTAGCCTCAGTGATGGTCAATCTAGCAATGTTACTCTCACAATTCATAACAATGGTACTGGAATTGAGTCCTATAACGTCACAATCAATTCAGCAACGCTATCTTCTGTTTGGGAGATAATTGCTAGTGAAGATGTAGTTGAAAATGTATTTCCTACTTGGTCGAAAAATACTACGATTATAGTTAGACTCGGTGAGGGAGGAACTCCTAGTGATAGTGGCTCATTCGATATTATCGTAACCGAGCCAGATGCCAATATTTCATCGACCACTACGGTTTTTGTATCGGTTGCACCGTCTTACGAGCCAGCATTAGAAAATAATTGGCCTGGGAGTATAGTCTTCGAACAGGGAGAAAATACTAATCTAACCTACACAGCATGGAATTATGGCTCGGTTGAAGACACATTCCTTCTAGATGTTGAGTACGAACCTGATTTGGCAACTTGGTGGCAAAATCAAACTGCAGTCGCAGAGCCATGGGATGAGGCAAGCGGCAATGAGACACTTATGTTTACTCAACCTGCTAACGGAACTTCTCACGATTTATCTAACGGAATGATGAATGTTAGTGTTGAAATAAGTCCACTTGAATCAAATGTTTCTTATCTATTAGAAGTGGTAGCTGAAGATGACTTAGGTACACAAGTATGGTCTTGGAATGATACACAAAACGGGACAGCATCCTTGGCAAATCTTTCAACAACATGGCTACCACTAGCCATTGGAAATATCACCATGACTGGAACATTGTCAAGCAATGGAACTGCAATTGATTCTAATTCAATACAAATTTGTCTATACACATTGATCGGCTGTAGTAGCGGTTCATCTGGTAACAACACTGGTGGGAATCTCTCTCAAGTATGGAGCTCCCCGGTCACACTCGACAGCACATATAACGTCGGTGAACAATCCTCATTAGCGATTGATTCCAATGATCACCTGCACGTGACCTATCTTGACTACACCAGTTTCAATCTTGAGTATATGACCTA
>JAPKFC010000044.1 GCA_028821785.1 Candidatus Poseidoniaceae archaeon
ACTGTGATCTCTAATTTTGCAACTCCGCCCTCTTCACTCATTTCTGCTTTACAATTAGGTCTTGAAGCAGCGGCGAGAAAGGTGGTGGCAAGAGCGACATCGCCTTGCCATTCAATGGTTGCATGATGCATCTCGGCCATGAACAGATGCTGGGGGCGGGCTCTTATGAGGATGGCCCAAGGCCCAGCCATGGGGGAGCCGACAAAGATTGACAATTCCCTGCTCGCCGGAGCTGGTGGCGTCATCTTAGGTGAGGCGAGAACAAATCACCAAGGCCGCAAAGCCATCCTTATGGTAAGAGATGGAGAGAATAGTGACGAATTCGAAGCACTTGTGGTGACTATGGGAATTGAAATCGTAGAACGATTAAATCAAACCGGTAAGGAAGACCCACGTAGCTATTTTGGAAAAGGTAGATTACAAGATGTTGCTGATGAATTGGCGGCAACAGTTGATGGTCACCCATGGCAATCAGTTGACCTTGTATTGATTCACAATAATGCATCAGCAAGGCAATTAGTTGCGATAAGCGATGCGGTAAAAGTAGAGGTTTGGGATAGAGTCAGACTACTACTATCTCTTTTCACATCTCACGCATCTTCATTGGAAGCGCGAACTCAAGTAAGAATTGCCCAGTTACAATCGGATAGAACAATCCTAAGAGAATTAGTAAATCTACAAACCACTGGTGAAAGAGCAGGATATGGTGCTAGTGGTGCCACAGCACTTCAGGCGGTAATGGAGAATCTTAACAGAGAAATAGCAAGTTTAGCCAAGCGACAACGGCGTCATGCAAACGCCCAATCAGAACGCAGAAGACAACGAACTAGAAGCGGTGCTCAAACCGTTGGAATTGCAGGATATACCAATGCCGGTAAGTCATCATTATTCCTCGCATTATCTGGAAAAGAAGTATTGATCGAGGATAAGTTATTCTCAACTCTTGAAACAACAGTCGGCAGACTCGAGGCAAGTCCAAGAGTACTATTAGCAGATACAATCGGTTTTATTGATGAATTACCCAATGCAACTTTAGAAGCATTCCGAGCAACTCTTTCCGAGGCATTGGAATGTGAATTATTACTAATATTAGCCGATGCAAGTGACACACCTCTCGAACTGGAAAGAAAACTATTCACAAGTCGTCGCGAAGTGTTTGAGAGATTATTCGGTGAAGAACTAGACGACGACTTCCCTTGGCGCAATGATGAGATGTCAGTCAAACAACAGATAATGGTCGTACTGACAAAAATAGACAAAGCCACTCCACAGCAACTTGAGGAGGCAAAGGCAACAGTAGCGGCACTAGCATTACCCGAGCCAATACTAATCTCCAGTCATAGCGGTAAGGGAATGCAGAATTTAAAGGACAGAATTTTATTCTATTTATTTGGCCCACCACTGCATTTGCAGATATTGCCGCCAGAAAATTATGCTACCGAGCGGGCGGTTGCAGGTTATGTTTCAGATTTACACAATGCAGGTTTGGTAACAGATTATTTGTTATTAGAAGATGGTAGTGTTGAAATGACGATTTGGGTATCTGAGGCTGAAATTGCTAAGTTATTGGCCAAATCAGGTTCGCGCATTGTTATCAAGTAGTCTATCATAAGTTGATTTATGGCAGAGGGCGAACATCTTGATGTCGACTTCGAACCAGTTGAAGATAAACTAGATTATATCGATGAGTTAACGGGATTGTTAGAACCTACTGGAGCTATGACGTTCTCCTCATCTTCAACGATATTAACCATACAAGACCCCAACATGCACAGAATGGGCAAAGCGATAGCAATATTCATTTTATTCATTTGTATGTTTGGATTCCTAAATGGTCTTGATTATGCTTCACCAGATTCTGGTTTGATTCGTCCAGACGAATTTGTTTACAGAATGAGCATGGGAGCGCCTAATGAGTCAGCAGTATTCCAAGGTACAATTTACGATGATAACGGCGATCCATTAGCCAATGCCACAGTTCATATTTCATGGGATTCAGGTATGACTTGGAAATCAAACGAAACTCTCAGTGATGAGAATGGAAAATTTTTCATGCAACATTTGGACCCAGGGTTGGCCAGAGTTGATGTTATCGTCGAGAGAGATGATTACCGCGATGTCCTCTCAAACCGAGTCATCCTCTCTCCTCCAGCGATGATAGAACCAATTGGATTCACAACAATCGACTTCACAATCCCGAGTCAGAGTGAATTTGCCGCCCAACCATGTTCAAACAATCAAAGTGATTGTGAAATAAGAACCATTGATTTGACCTCTTCACAAATGGAACACCCATTGATGGATTCAAGCGCAGCGGGAACTTACATCATGATCGGTTTTGCATTCATGGGTCTTTCTTTAATCGCAGCAGGTTTTTCCATATGGGCCCTTCAATCGGGTTCAGTAGCAGTTCTAAGGACCGCTGCATCTCTGGTCATTTTCACAATGGGGCATTATTATTCGGCCTGTTTATTCGGTCTGGTAGCATTTGCCTTAACTTTCGCAATTCCTAGGAGAACCATTCCTTTGACCGATTGATGATTGGGATTGGATTGATGCAATAGCAGCGAGTTACTTATGCGCTAATGCCCACTGCAGGTAACATGGACCTTGAGGCAGCAGCATGGATGGTGCGCTCTCTAGGCCAATGCGTTTCATCATTATTCCAATCACAAGAAGGTGATTTAATCGCCGGTGGCTGGGATGGCCGAATGCGAATGTGGAATTCGCAAGGTGATGTGATATGGACAATCGAGGCAGGGGATAGGGTCAGTGATTTTGCGAGGCAAGGCGATTACTTATTCGCAACTTGTGGTTTACATGTTACTGCATTCTCATATTCTGATGGAGAGCAATTATGGTCACATGCCCTAGAAGGATCAGCGGATGAACTTACAATCCATAACGACCGAGTAATGGTCGTATCATCTGTCTATGATATCGAGCACAATGATTTCCTTGAATCAGCAGTTTGGTGTTATTCTTTTACAGGAGAGTTGCAATGGGTATCGCGAATGTCTGAGCGACCTTGGACTATATTTTCAATAAAAAATGAACTTATTATTGGCTTGGGCCGACCACAATGTGGATTGGGAGTTATTGGTGATGACGGTAGCATCAAATACAAACAATTAGCATCCGAATCTCCGGTTATGTGTGGAGTTAATGGGGCAACAAAGCAATTATTCGGCCATGCGGATGGTACGATTTCAACTGGAAAAGGTAAGTTAATCACCAAGCAAGAACATGGCATAGAGAGCCTATCATGCACTTCGCATGGCTTTGTATGCGCTTTGGATGATGGTAAAATAGCCGCATATGACCCAAAGGGCAAAATTATGTGGTCAAATGCAGGTCATCCAATCGTTGAGCAAGCAGAAGGTTGCATTATTGGTGAAGAAAATAGCCATTGGACTGCAAGATGGGATGGTCTCAAAGGACATCTCGAAGTTCACAACTCTCTGACAGGAGAGATGTTAGCAAATATGCAATCATCTCAAATTAGGTCGATGCAAGGAAATAGCCAAACCCTTGCTATCGGTTGTGATGATGGACAGGTTATTCTGTGGCAGAGTGAATTACTTACTAGACGCTTTAGTGAAGATTTACCAGCACAGCAACCATCTGTTGATTCACGGAAAAGTGCACTTCAAGCAAAACTAAGAGCGCTAAGAGATAAGTGAATCACGACTTAGGTCCGGTCATTTGCTCTGGGCGAACCCATGCATCAAACTCTTCATCGGTTAGATAGCCTAATTCAAGTGCAGCAGATCTTAGAGTAGTTCCTTTCTCATGTGCTAACTTTGCAATCTTGGATGCCTTATCATATCCAATGTGATTGTTTAATGCAGTGACTAGCATCAATGAGTTTTCTAAATGCGCAGCGATGTTTTCTCTTACTGGTTCCATTCCAACTACACACTTTTCTGTAAATGAACGACACGAATCGGATAAAAGCCTCACAGAGTGTAATAAGTTGTGAATCATCATCGGCTTGTATACGTTTAATTCGAAATTACCTTGACTTCCACCGATAGTGATTGCAGTGTGGTTACCCATTACTTGAGCGCAGACCATTGTCAACGCTTCAGCTTGTGTTGGGTTGACCTTTCCAGGCATGATAGAGGAACCTGGTTCATTGGCGGGTAGTGCGAGTTCTCCAAGTCCACAACGTGGACCGGAGCCAAGCCAGCGTACATCATTGGCGATCTTCATCAATGAAACCGCCAAAGTGTTGAGCGCTCCCGAAGCAGCAACAATTGCATCATGGGCTGCAAGTTGAGCGAATTTATTTTCAGCACTACAGAAAGTCAACCCAGTGATATTTGCTATTTCATCAGCAACCATCTGAGCGAATAGAGGATGGGTGTTTAGACCAGTTCCAACCGCGGTACCACCCAATGCCAGTTCAAACAGGTCATCCATTGCAAAGTCCAAGCGGCGCAGATTTGCATCGAGTTGCGCCACCCAACCAGACACTTCTTGTCCGAGCGTCAAAGGAACAGCATCCATCAAATGAGTTCTTCCGATCTTAACAATATCATCCCATTGTTGTGCTTTTTCATTCAATGCATTTCTTAGTAAACGAACATTTGGTAAAAGTTCGTGTGTGAATGCTTCAGCAGCTGAGATATGCATTGCTGTAGGAAATGTATCGTTAGAGGATTGAGCGCGATTGACATGATCGTTTGGATGGACTGGTGTTTTGGAACCTAGAGTTCCACCAGCCATTTCAATCGCCCTATTTGCGATTACTTCATTAGCATTCATATTGGATTGAGTACCACTTCCAGTCTGCCAAACACGGAGAGGAAAGTGGTCGTTTAACTTACCATCAATTACTTCTTGGGCAGCAGCGATAATCAAATCAGCAACCTCTGGTTCAAGTTGGCCTAATGCCAAATTTGTCTTAGCAGCAGCCTGTTTAAGAATTCCAAAGGCACGAATAACTGCGATGGGCATTGTATCTTCACCAATATCGAAATTAATCAGAGATCTTGCGGTTTGGCAACCATAGTATCGGTCAGCAGGAACTTCCATCTCGCCCATGGTATCGGCTTCGGTACGCATCTCGCCCATGTCTATCCGTTAAGGTGGTCATCCATTAGGGCTTGCTTCTCTCTACGAGAGAAGATAATCATTAGAATACTTCATTCTATGATAGAACAGCGGATGATTTGTTGTGGCTGTGAAGGCCTGTCCCCAGCCATTTTGCGGCATCCTTCGATTGCCTTTACTACATCCATTCCTTCAGCGACCTTTCCGAAAATTGCATGGTTTCCATCTAGCCATGGGGTATCAACAGTTGTCAAAAAGAATTGAGAGCCACCGGAGTTTGGTCCAGAGTTTGCCATAGAAAAAATCCCAGGAACATTGTGCTTTAGATTCAAAGCGCCTCGTTCACAAGGAATTTGCCAACCAGGTCCTCCGGTTCCAGCACGGCGTGACATTGGGTCTTTGGAATGTGGGCATCCGCCTTGGATCATAAACTGTTCAATAACGCGATGAAAGTGAAGACCATCATAGAAGTTCATGTTAACTAATTTTACAAAATTAGCAACGGTATCCGGTGCTTCTTTATCATAAAGTTCAATCGTAATATTTCCTGCACTAGTCTCCATTAAGCACTGCATAAAGGATTCCAAAGGTCTCGAGCACAAGAGCATTTGCTTTGTTCAACTACAACCCTCATCTCTGAGTTAGCCAAGGTCGGAAGTGCTGGTCTGCATATTGGCGAGCGTAATCTGCAGGATATCCAGCGGCGGTCAACTGTTGCTCATACGCCAATTGTTCTGCTGTAATGGAAGGGTCTAGGGCAACCGCAGGGGCTTGTTGTTGGCCATAGCCAGAATAAGCCAAGTCTTGTGCTGCAAATTGTGCATTAACATAACTTTCATCACTTGCATTTTTATTTCCACCACGCATAGTGAATCCAAGTATTAGCAATAATATCAGCACCAGGCCTACCAAGCCTCCTAAAATTGTAGGTGATAGACCTAAAACCGAACTTGAAGCAGCGTCTCCTTCTTCATCATCAGTATCGACGACCTCATTATTTCCATTATTACCCTGATTTGTTGTGCCATTGTCAGTAGTATTGGTATTTTGATTACCAGTATTATTAGTCGTATTATTGGTTGCTGAATTATCAATTTCACAACCATCTTCATCAACAGTAGTTCCGACTATGCTATTTGGACAAAGATCATCTTGGTCTATGACTCCATCAGAATCACTATCCACTATAGCAATCGGACAGCCTTGTCCACCATCACCGTTGGCAACACCAGCTACTTCGGGGCAATAATCACCATCAGTACCAGCGGTATTGTCGCCATAACTATCGCCATCGCTATCAACTGCTTGACTAGCATCAAGTGGCCAAAGGTCATTGAGATTTGAAACACCATCTCCATCAACATCAGCACATCCATATCTGTCAATAATTGACTCTCCATATGATGTTGGACAGTCATCAACTAAACCATCACCTGTGTCGGTTGTATTGTATCCATCTCTGTCAACATCATTAGCCCATAATTCTTCTTCGTTTTGGATGAAGAATGTATTTCCAATCATCACATTATTTGATTCATTACTTTCTGCAACCGCATCATTAACATCTATTGTAAGGCGACAAGAATAATTTCCAGTCGTCAATTCATCAGGCGTGTTGAAGAATTCGGAACGCGCATCAAATGCAGTAATATTGTACTGTCCTGAGACAATAACGCTTGAAGTAAACATCCGCATAACATCTTCACCAGTTTCATTCAACATGTCCAAGTGAACGGTAATTGAAGCACCTTCAGCCGGTCCTCTCAAATTGGTCAGTTGCCATGAAAATTGAACTTCACTACCACTGGTATGGTTGATTGGACAAATTAAAGAATCGATGACTAGGTCTGCGGGAGCAGACCCCATATCGGTGATTGAAATATTGTATACTCCAACATCACCATTCGATTCAACGATAATTTTGTAGGTCTGTTGAATCCCTTCGTTTTCGCTATCTATTGTTGTGAATAGAGTTCCAAAAGTTGTATTATCAACTTGGTTTAGAATATTTCCAGATGGATCTTCAATCCAAGCCACAAATGCTAGTTCAGAATCAGCATTGAATGTAACCTCTGTGTTGGAGTTTTGTGTTACTGTAAAGGAAAAGGAGTCAGATTCATCTGTACCACTCATACAACCTTGGCCGCTGATAGTTGGATCATCACCCAAAAGAATACCAGAAGAAGCAGGTGCATCTTGGCCTAAATTCAAATCATTTTGTTGACCGCAATTGAATGTGTCTGGGTCAACACCTTCGGTTTCAATAATCAGTGTATATATTCCAACACCAGTGAAAACCTCTACGCTGATGTAGAAAACACCACCACTGCCAGCAAAGTTAGGGTCGTCAATAGTTGTAACTTCTTCATCAGCAGGGCCACCAAAATAGGGTCGATCAAACCATTCACCCACATCATCTCTTAGATATACGTCGAAATCGGAATCTGGTGCATTTATCATAAGGGCAGATAGATTAAGGCCAGCTGTGAGTGTAATCTTGTACCAATCTTCATCATCAACACCTTCATCAATACAGCCCGTTATTGTGATTGAAGTGTCACTTCCCAAATCATATGAAGATGCCATATCAGCACCAGCATCATTTCCACTTGCAGCATCATCTTGGCTTGAACAAGATGTTGCCATAGTATCTACTAATAATTGGTCAACTGCAAAACCAATATTATTCTCTTCACTTTTCTCAACAATTTGTTCATCGTAATCAACTACTGCGATGAGAGAATAATTTCCTCCTTGTAGTCCAGCTGGTATCGTGGCCTGAATTTGTACCAGTTGTGATTGATTTGCATCAATAAAACCAGCGCTTAAATTACCGATTTCAATATCATGGTCAGCAAACTCATCATCGACTGATAAGAACACTGAAACAAGTGGCGATAGGGCGCCGGAAGTACCAGTATTATTGATAATTACATCTATTGAAATCGGATTACCAGCAGCCGCGTTAAGCGGTCCTGAAACCTCACTGATGATCAGGTCGGGCAGTGGAGTGGAATAGTTAGTCCAAACATACATTGTCCAATCGACAGCATCCTCAGTACTAGACATGTTGACGAAATAAGTACCTCCAGTTCCATCAAACATAGTTCCTAAAGTTGTTGTCTTTAGAGTATTATTGCCCCATCCGAATCCACTGTCAACGAGATTATTTCCGAGAGTTAATTCAGCATCTAGGGTTGAACTTTTATGACGAGTAATTTCAATTTCAATCGAATGGTTTGCCGGTACGTCAAAGGAGAAAACATCATTGGCATCAAGACCGTCAATACATCCAGTATATTGTGAAGTAACGTTATTTCCTAATGGGGCGACAACTGAATTTGTATTGTTAGGTGCATCACTACCGAGTCCAGCATCATCTAATCCATTTGGATGCCGATCTTGGCAAGACTCACCAATTAACATTTGATTTACAGAAACATTGTTGTTATTATTCTCACTCTTTTCACTTAAATTACCATATCCATCAGCCCACACAATCCAATAATATGTTCCATTAGCAGTACTGCTAGGAATAATCACCTGTGAATTCATATTTCTACTACTATTTTCGGCTAGGTCGGTTTCACTTTGAGATTCTGAGATTAACACATCACCCCAGTTGTATATCTGGTCAGCGGAAAGAATGAATTGGCTTTCAAAAGCGCCACTAGAAGCATTCCATTGATTGGATACCGTGTAATTGACATCGACGGTTTGCCCTGCTTGACCGGAACTAGGGCCGATAACATTTGAGATGGTTAAATCAGGCATTGGCGGGGAATCGTTGGTCCAAGTGCGTAGGGTGTATTGGCCATCTCCAGACCAAACTGACAATTGAATGTAAAATGTACCAGCGATGCCCGAGAGCGAAGTTCCGAGAGTACTCACCTTTTCCAAGGGGTCACTGATAACAGAACTGTCGGCAATGTTGCCCACTCCATCAATTAAGTACAGATCAAAATCAGTACCAGCGGGAACTACTAATTCAACATCAGTATCTTTTCCAGAAGTGATTGCTACCTCATACCAATCATCTGCATCATTAGCATCCATACATCCTTGATTACCCGTTTGCCCAGAGTTAGGATTTGTCCCTAGACTTCGTGAAGTATTAGCTGAATTGCCAGCATCTCCATTAGCCCCAGCATCGGTTTGAACCAGAGGGCAAGCTGCTCTTGCACCGGTATTGGAACTGCTACGAGGTGTGATTTCATTCAATGTAGTGGCAACGAGTTGCTGTCCAGCGATTGTTGCTTTGGATTCTAATTGTTGCAACTCTTGTTGCTGATTAATCGATTGTGGATTTATTGTTTCCATTTCAGCCATTGCCGGTGAAATAACAGTAGAAATCAACAGCAAAGTCGCAAGGAGAGCCAATAAGCGCCTGTTGTCCATCTAACTTTGCTCACTCCGGTGGGTTATCAAACCTTCTTTACTAAGATTTTGAAAAAACAACCCAAATTAGTCAGTTTTAGAATAAAATTCTGAAACTGGTTATTGCTTTTGTGGAGTTGGTGCAGCAGAATTGACAGCAGCGGAAACTCCGCCTTCATATCGGCCAAAGTTAGCTAAGAACATATTTGCTAATTTGTCCGCAGTATCATCAAAATCACCCTTGTCCGCCCAAGTATTTCTTGGTTGAAGAATATCATCTGGTACGTTTGGACAACTCTGTGGAACTTCAAAGCCGAAACGTGAATCAACGACATATGCAACATCATCCAACTCTCCATCCAATGCAGCATTGAGCATTGCTCTAGTGTAGCGTATCTTCATTCTATTACCGACACCATATGCTCCACCTGACCATCCTGTGTTGATCAACCATGCATTTGCTCCATGCTCAGCCATTTTCAGTGACAGTAAATCAGCATAGACTCCAGGGTGCATTGGCATGAATGGTTCTCCGAAACAAGCCGAAAATGTTGCTTGTGGTTCTTTTACTCCAATCTCAGTACCAGCAACCTTTGCAGTATATCCTGAGATGAAGTGGTATGCTGCTTGAGCAGGTGTTAAACGAGAAATCGGAGGTAATACTCCAAAAGCATCACAGGTTAAGAAAATCACATTTTGCGGATGGCCACCTTTGGAGTCTGCAGTTCTATTTTCAATAAATTCAATCGGATATGAGCCACGAGTGTTTTGGGTTTTTGAAGTGTCTGCGAAATCAGGCACTCCATCTTCATCCAAAACAACATTTTCTAAAACACTACCAAATTTGCGAGTTGTTGCAAAGATTGCCGGTTCGTCTTCAGCAGATAAATCGATTAGTTTAGCATAACAGCCGCCTTCAAAATTGAACACACCATTGCTTCCCCAGCCATGTTCATCATCACCGATGAGGGCACGTTTCGGGTCTGCTGAAAGAGTAGTTTTCCCAGTACCAGAAAGTCCAAAGAAAATTGCAGTATTCTCACCTGTTGTGTTTGCAGAGCAGTGCATAGGCAAGATCCCCTTCTTAGGAAGAATCAAATTCATTACCGAGAAAATAGATTTCTTTACCTCTCCAGCATAGCGTGTTCCGCCGATGATAACTTCCTTTGCAGCATAATTAACAATTACAAAGCACTGTGAATTCAAACCATCTTTTTCTGCATCCGCCTCAAAATGAGGTGCATGGAATACAGTGAATTGCGGCTGGTGATTCTCGAGTTGTTGCTCACTTGGTCGAATGAACATATTACGAGCAAATGCATTATGCCATGCAGTTTGATTGATGACTCGGATTGGTAAAGCCTCTGAAAAGTCTGCGCCACAGTATAGGTCTTGAACAAAAAGGCCTTCTTGAGCTGATAAGTATTCAATCACCTTAGCGCGCATTCTTTGAAATGTATCTTCATCACAAGAAATGTTGACATCGCCCCAGTTAACATCCTCATTAGTAGAAGGTTCATCGACGATAAATTTGTCATTCGGAGAACGTCCTGTTCTCTCTCCAGTTTCGGTAATAAATGCCTTATTAGCGCTGTAAACTCCTTCACCGCGTTGAGATGCAATTTCAATTAGGGCTTTTGCTTCGAGATTCCAGTGGACTAATCCGGAGGGGCTAATCCCGTTTTGCGAGAGGTCTCCCGAAGGAGTCCCGATGGTGCCTGCCATGAGCAAGCCTTCTGCCGACCCTCTTTGTCCCTTTGGGTCGTTATGATGGGAATAATAGTGGAAAGATGAATCGTAAGTAATGCTACAAGTGCCTCACAAGAGTTGAAGGGGTGGTCTCGTTCATGGCTATGCCATGAGTGAAGAGGGCGAGGGGGACAACAGCAACCCGCCAGTTCATTCCAATCGTGATGAAGTCTTGCGCAAGAAAGATTTCGACCGAGTTAAAGGATTGGACATATCTTCGTTCATGGTCTCCAATGATGAAGCGGAAACACCTCCAGCGACTCAGGCTCAGTCCGAACCTGTTGTCGAAGCCAAAGAGATTGTTGAAGAAGATATTGCAGTTGGACAAATGACTGAAATCTTCAGCCGCGACGACTCATTTTCAAATCAACCTGGTCAAATTCAAAAAGATGGAACCGTTGCTGAACCGAGTGACCTTGATAGCGTTACTGATATGGCAGTACATGGTGAAAAACAACTTAGCAAGGGCCTGATGGTTGCAATGATCGTCATCTGGACGATGATAGGGACTTTGATTGGAACCAATCCAGGAATTCCTCCGATTCTAAGTTTAATCGGCCTAGCATCGATGGCTATATTCGGATTAATTTGTGGTGAAAATTGGATTCCCAAAAAGAACATGAGATTACTCGGTGTTACTTGGGTGATAATTTCAATGAAATTATTGTATGGATTAGCATTGGATGCTTGGCACTGGGGCTGGTTTGATTCCTCGCCTATCGGCCCTTCTCAAACATTAGGAATCTCTCTTTTAACATTAGTTGGATTCAATATTGCAATTGCTCAACGTCATAATGAAGATGCAATAGCGGCCCAAGCAACACTGGTTCTATTGGTGGTTGGAAGCGCAACCGGGGCTCTCTACGGCGAAGTAGGTATTGCAGCAATGATCGGCTTAGGAACTTTGATTTTCCATATTCTTGCGATATCAAGGAATTCTGGAAACTTAGCCTCTCTAGGTATTGCAGTGTCCTATTTGTGGATTGGAGTTCACGCAATATCAAGTGGTTGGAATATCTTTGGATTAGAGATTCTTTCGTTTGATGATGATTTACTTTTATTCTTATTAATGGCAGGAGTTACTGGAACAAATGCAGCGATGGCAGCACATTTTGTCAAAGCAGAAAATTGGTTTTCAGATGGTTTGAACGCACTTGGATTAGGCAAGCCAGGATTGTGGGCTGTTTCTGTTAGCCTAGGTATGTTTGGAGCATTATTGGCGATTGCAGCACATCGTCTAGAAACCGGTTATGCAATCGCCCAATTGGTCTTACTAATCACCGCATTTACAGCATCATATCTCATCGTTAGAGGTATAGAATGGTCAAAAATCGTTCCCTATGTAATCCTGCCCGCGCCTTTACTTCTCGGTATGCTGGCTCTACTCACGACTAGCACCTTTGCGGTGGAATTACCGTGGGGTTTGCAACCATATACTCTCTATGCAGTATTTACTTCAATACTTACCAGCATTGTTTTGTTGAAAAATCAAACCGTTGTTTCAGACCATGTATTGTGGATGGGTGGAATTGCTATTGTAATTCTTCTAACCCTGTTAATTCCAGCAGATGATGCTGGCAAAGGTGCTAGAACTCTACTGATTTCACAAGGTTTTGTTTGGGGTGGATTAGCATTTTTAGCCCTCAACAGAGATTCACCTTCGATAGCAGGAGTTGCGGTGTTAGCGCCTTGGGCATGGTTGTTAATATTCGCTACAGATGCCGAGAATCGTCTAATCTCCTCTGATTTTATTCCGATTAATATTGAACAATGGGACCTAGCAATTTGGATGGGTGTTCTCGTTTTCCAGCAAGTTTCTGTTAATATCAAACAAGGTGGAGTCGGAATAAATCTCGCCGCGCGCTTACTCGGATTATCTGAAATAGGAGCCAGAATGAGAGACTCGGGATTGCTCAAATTATGGAACTTGAGTTTCATACTCACTGTGCTTACAGTTTGGGCGATCACCCGACCAGGAGCTTTACCCGCAGTAGGAGTTCTTTGGACATTGGGCGCTCTAATCATATCTCATTCATACATGGTTTTTATTGGCAAATACGATGGAAAACCACGGACATTGATGACAATGTGGGGAGTTTTTGCCATCATTCTCTCTTACTCATTTGGAATGGGAGGGATTTTCGCAATCTTCCTCGTAATTGCAAGTCTACTCTTACTCCTTCATGGTGATAACTTACGTGATCAAAATGTCCATTTAGCGGAAATAGAAAAGGCTGAAGCTTTGCCAGGGCAATTACTTTCTTTGATGATGGGACTTCTAGCAGGACTATTCATTATCATTGCTTTGAAACCTCTAAATCAACAAACGCTAACTGGAATCGAAATGTTACCTGATGCAACAAATAACCTGTTGATATTGGTATTTGTTTCCTATGTTGGTTTGGTACTATACTTGCGAAGAGCAGCCAAGGTTGAGAAGATGTTACCGCCTGCTTTGGCAGCGATTTCATTAATCATAATGATGGGTCTTGCAGGAAGGGCTGAAGAGGTTGCAATAGTAGATATTCTAACCCTTTTGGCTTTCATGGGTTCCGGTGCGTATCTTGCCTTCCAAGGTGAAGTTCGTTCCGGTTTGCAAGCACTGGCCCGAAAAGAAGACAGAATGGCAGAAATTGAACGTAAACAACAACGGATGCAACAATTCTTGCAAGCAACACCCCAACCACAATCCGATTCCCCTGGGCAAAGCAAATTGGATAGCAAGTCCAATTTGCGAATGATAGATACTCAAATGTTAGAACTGATTGAAAAGCAACGTAAGCGTTCTAAGCGCTCTGGTTCTGTTGGAAAGTATGATTTGGAAATCGGAGACATTCATCACCGCCCAACCATTGTGATGACTTTCTTGGCAGTCACAATATTGGCCTCCACATGGTTCTCGTTTACCACTGCTGGTGGTTTTCTCGCCTTAGGATTCAGCGTAGCAGTATCAATTCTATTCATTACATTATCACGTCTAAGAGCCAATCAAATTGGCTTACGCCTTCCCGACCTAATGGGAATTGAATTACCCGTAGCGATCTCGATGGCCGGTTTAGTACTGGTCCACATTGCAGGAAGAGTTTCTCAATCGGTAGTGACCCTTGAGGAAACCTATCACCTCTTGTTGTTATTTTTTGGATTAGCAGTACTCGCAGGAGTTGGTCTAATGGGAAGAAACGATCTTGGCGTTCGTATTCCAAACGCATTGGAAGGTGTGATTTACCTTTTCGCATTTGACAGAATCTTAGCATTATTAATCGGTGGAGAAGTACCAATTCCATTCCAGACCGACCCGTTTGCTTACTCAGGAGCGATGTCTTGGACAATTCCATTACTGATTTTAGAAGTTCTAATTTTAGCAGCGGTGGTATTGTTTGACTGGGTGGAAGCACAACGCCTATCGCGAGGACTTTCAGACCATAGAGGTGCAGCAGGACGCAGTTGTTGGGTAATGATGGCCTCATTACTATCATTCGGACCAGCGGGAATTGTAGCGGTAATATTTACTATTCGCAGAGGAGTAAATTGGACTCAACCAGCAGCCGCTTTAATCGCATGGCTAATGGCTCCAGTGATGCTCTTTGCTACTCTGTTTTGGCTACCGGAGTTGCTTTCACAATCAACCCAATTTTACTTATCGGATATCGCCTTAACATTTGGAATATTTTCGGTTGCTTTCTCAGCATGGTCGGTTGTTTCAAAGCAAGGGCTTTGGCTTACATCAGGACTTTGGGCCAGCCATCTGCTAATTTTGCCAGCAGTGTTTGCAATGGGCAGTTTACTATTCGTCATAACAGCAGCATTCTGTCTCAGTACTGTAGCATGGGTAAGTGGAATCCTAACTTTAAGAAAAGGTTGGAGAGTTGTTGGCGCTGCAGATTTAGTTCTCGGAATATTATTTGGTGGAATATTCTTCATTTCAGGAGCTGGAGTCGGGGCGATTCTCATCGTACTGTTTGGTTCAGCCGTATTGCTTGGAACCGTTACATACCTAACTCAAACATATGAAGGACATCTTTCTGAAGATTGATTTCACAAGCGCATATTGGCGGCAAGAATACTCGCTATTTCATCGAGGATTGTTTCCATTCCCGTATGATCTAAGCCAATTCCCAATCGCAATGAAATGTTAGTTTTAGCCTGAGTTCCAGAATTACGAATTCCGAGAGAAAGAGGACAATCGTTCAATGAAGCTTCGATTAACATTAGGTTTTCTTCACCCGCTAAACCATGTCTATTCCAATGAGTTAATTCACCGAGTTCATTCAATTGTTTGAAAGCAATATCGGCAATAGTATCGGATAATTGATTGCTACCATCCCATAGGGTTCTGTCAACATTTGAAACTGAGATGCGCTTTTTCCAACCTCTAACCATCTCATCATTTCCAATACAAGATTTAGCCAATAAATATGAAACAAGTGTTGCCGCGCCATCTCCAACTAAAGACCAATGGTTTTCTAAAAGTGGATGAGGACTAGGTAATACAACATGTCCCGAATCCTCTACACCGAATAATTTCGGCATCTGTTCTGCAAGCAAACCATCACCGCGTAATTCAACACTAAGCCATTTGTCTCCAACAGCGGTTTCGCTAGTTTTGATTTCTAATCCTGAACAAGGATTGCTCAGCAATGCTAAATCTGATTCAATACTTGCTGCTAAATGCCATTGACAATTTGGATTATTACGTGCAGCAGCCTTTAGCAACAAATCTGCAATGGCATCACCGTCTACAACTTTGTAGCCAGTTTCAGTTGCTTCAATAATCAAACATCTATCACCATCACCGTCCAACGCTGCGCCAACAATAGTTCCAGCAGGAGCATGTTGGACATTTCTTAGCAGTAAGTGGGATTCATTGCTGGCTTCATCGATTGTCCAAGTATCGGTTGGTGATAACTCTCCAGCACCGCAACCCTCATTCATTGCAGTTGCATCTTGACTTACTTCTTTGCTATTGATTCCACATTCACCCAACCATGTTGCAAGCCAAGTGGATGGCGCTCCCTTTGAACAATCTAATAGTAAAGGGTCAGCGATATTAGCATGGGATAGAGACTGACCAAAATCACTCCATCCTTGCATTCGCTTAGAAAGCCATAGCGGGTGTTGCTGTTGAGCCCAATTCCCATCATCGCTTAGATCAACATCCGCATTAGAGAAGTTTTCTCGGTCTATATCATCAATTTCTCTTTCTTCTTGCGCTAATGCCTCTGCAATTAGCGTAATTTCATCTTCTACTTGTGGACTTGTTTTGTATCCTTGATTATCAAATACTTTGATTCCTGAATCAGATACTGGGTTATGGGATGCAGTGATCATACAACCAATCCGTGCATTATTTTGCAGAATTGAATAATGTAGGAATGGAGTTGAGCAAATACCGATATGAGTTACTGAACAACCTGCAAGACGCAGACCGAGTGTCAAACTTGCAACTAATTCTTCATTACAAGGACGTTGGTCCCAGCCAATTACTACATTTGCTCCTTCACCAGGCATTGTATCACTAATTCTTGCTAATGATTCTCCAACCAATCTCATCAAAGTTGAACAGATTACTCTCTCATCGTGGAGAGCTGCAATGGCAAGTTTTTCCGATGAACTTGGGGCAACAAATTTTCCACGAATACCATCGGTTCCAAATAATCGTCTGACTTTTGCCATAGAATCACCAACATAGATCATAGATTTAGGAATGTTTTGCAGATTGGTGGATTCCTGTAATCGTTGAATTTGCAGCAACCATACTATTTGGCCCCAGCACAACACCTGGATTGGTTACACTATTGCATCCAAGTTGGCAACCTTCACCTAAAATAGCGCCGAACTTTCGCAATCCAGTTCCTATTCTTTCGCCGTTTAATCGGGTGAATACTTCACCACCATCATTTCTAAGATTACTTAGTTTTACACCAGCACCCAGATTAACAGAGCCACCTAAAATTGAATCTCCAACATAATTGAAATGTGGTGCCTTAGCACCAGGCAATAGAATTGAATGTTTTACTTCAGAACAATGTCCTACAACTGCATCGCGGCAAATCCATGAGTTTTGTCGAATGTAAGCGCCATGACGAATTTGCACATTGGCTCCAATATAGCAAGGGCCAATTATATGAGTTCCAGATTCAATAATAGCGCTTGGTTCAATGAAAATCACACCATTGGAATCATCAAATGTTGCCGCACATTCGCTTAAATCAAGGCTCTCTTGCTCATTACAACGGCTTAGTAACTCTTGTAATTGAGTTTTCAAACAGAGTTCTCCACTCGGCTCAAGAATATGCCAAACCGGTTGGTATTGGGAAAAGAATGGAGTTGTTTTTTCCGACTCATCAAGACTTGGAAAAAGTACCTTGGCCGTAGTAACATCAGGCCATTGCATAAGCAGCCCTAAGGGTTAATCTTCAAAGAACTTGGTATTCAAACAGCCGCCAAGTGATAGATTCTCTTGCCTGTACTATTGTCCAACTTGAATCCGACTATATTTGCTAAATATCTGGGAATGAATAGGCCAATTTTACGAGTGGTCAATCCATGGTTCCTCATTCTTCTTTCATTTGAAAGGAAACTAACAATATCAGCTGCACAACATCCTGGTGAATCACCAACATATTCTATGATCTCAAGTTTTAATCGATTTAATCTTGCAGCCTTTTGTGAACCTTTTCCTCTCATCTTAATCAATATATATTGTGTCACTGATAGTATATTAGTAAAGCAAGGGTATGCCGAGGG